>CALAQQ010000176.1 GCA_937888485.1 uncultured Clostridia bacterium | reverse complement strand
ACGGCTGCCGTATTGACGGTGAGGTTGAAAATTCAATTCTTTTCAGAGGGGTTACTGTTGCTAAAGGCGCAAAAATAAAGAATTCAATCGTAATGCAGGGTTCATTCATCGGTGAGAACTCAACTCTTGACTGCGTTATTATTGACAAAGAGGCTGTTCTTAAGCCCGGAAAGATGCTTTGCGGCGCATTGAATTACCCTGTCTACATCGGAAAGGGAATTGTTATCTGAGAAAGTGTGAAGTAAGAAATGTCTACCAAAAATATATTGACCGGCATTGTGGTTGCGCTTGCATTCGTACTTGTGCTTGTTGTTATTCTTGTTAAAACAGGAGTTCTGAACGGTGCGGAAAGAACTACCACAGAGCCGGAAGTGGTTATTGAAACCCAGATGGTTGTTGTAACCGGAACAGATGCCAACGGTGAAAGTTTTCAGTACACCATGATGTCCGAATATTCAAGACCCGGAGTTTCATCAAACTTTATTTATCCCACAAAGAAAAAAACAACAACCACAGAGGTGTCAACCGAACCTGAATCAACTGCTCCGCTGTTTATCGAAGAAACAAGTGCTGTTGAAGTGACGAATGAAAACGGTGAACCCGTAACTGATGAGAACGGCGTTCGCGTGACGGAGATAGTAACTTATACCGTTCCCGTTACCGAATCAACCACCGCAGAACCCACATCAGCCTATGTCCCCAGAACATCGAGTGTTGTTGTCACCAATAAACTCGGAATAGTTCAGAAGGATGAAAACGGTGAACCGAAAACAGAGTTTGTTACAATTGACCCGCCTGCACCTACCAAGGGTGATATATGGAGCGAAAGCGCCGTTCCCGGCACAACCTCCAAGCACGGTATAAATGCAGGTGTTACCGTTGTTGAAAATCTTGAACAGGCTATTCTTGAACAGCTTAACCAGGACAGAGTTGCTGTTGGTTCAACTCCGCTGAATAACACTCTTAAGGCAAGAGCAAGAACGGAAGCTACCGGCAAGGCTCTTCCCGGAATTTACGGTAATTCTTCAGACTCGGCTTATATTCTTGTTACCGATTACACAGGTCAGGGTGTTTACAGCGAAGTTTCCGCTGCTCTTTCCGAAAAGCTTCTCAGTGCCGAAACAGATTCAATCGGCATCGGTGTTATCGAGCACCAGGATAAATATTATACATGTGTTATCTTTTCATAATATAAAAGAAAGGATGAAATAAATGAAAGTTCTTTATGTTTCAAGCGAAGCTCTTCCTTTTGCGGCAAGCGGCGGACTTGCAGATGTTGCAGGTTCATTGCCCCAGGCGCTCAGAAGACGCAAGGTTGCATGCAGAGTTGTTATGCCTCTTTACGGCACAGTCAGCGATGAAATGCGTGCAAACATGAAGTTTATAACAAACATTATGGTGCCTGTTTCGTGGCGCAGACAGTATTGCGGTATTTTCGAAGCAAAAGCAGGCGGCGTAATCTATTACCTTATTGATAATGAATACTATTTCAAGAGAAACACTCTTTACGGACACTATGACGACGGAGAAAGATTCGCTTTCTTCTCGAGAGCTGTTCTTGAAATTCTTCCCTATATTGATTTCAAACCCGACATTATCCATTGTAACGACTGGCAGAGTGCACTTGTTCCTGTTTATTATTCAACAATTTACGGTCACAAGGAAGGTTATACGGGCATAAAGACCGTATTCACAATTCACAATATCCAGTATCAGGGTAAATACGGCAACGAAATCCTCGGTGACCTCTTCGGCCTCGGTGAAGAATGTTCTTCTCTTCTTCAGTTCGGCGACTGCCTCAATCTCATGAAGGGCGGCATCGAGTGTGCAAACAAAGTAACAACCGTAAGCAATACCTATGCGAGCGAAATTCTTGACCCGTGGTTCAGCCACGGTCTTGACCCGATTCTCAAGGAAAGAAGCTATAAGCTCAGCGGTATTCTTAACGGTATTGACACAATCGGCTACGACCCTGAAACCGACAAGGACATTTTCTTCAATTATTCCGCAAAAGATCCCGCAAACAAAGCGAAGAACAAAGCTGCTCTTCAGGAGATGTTCAATCTTCCCGTCAGAGATGAAGTGCCCGTTATGGGTATCGTAACAAGACTTGTTGCTCACAAGGGTCTCGACCTTGTGAAGCGTATCAT
The DNA here is from genome assembly GCA_937888485.1 of uncultured Clostridia bacterium. Taxonomy (GTDB): domain Bacteria; phylum Bacillota; class Clostridia; order Oscillospirales; family Acutalibacteraceae; genus CAG-177. Next base: position 11,527 of record CALAQQ010000176.1, on the reverse strand, counting down.
GTGGGAGCTTCTCGGTTCAACCGATATGCAGCTTGTTGTTCTCGGTTCGGGTGACTGGGAATATGAAGCATTTTTCAAGGAACTTGCTGCAAACTTCCCTGATAAAGTGGGTCTGCGTCTCGGCTTTGTTCCCGATATGGCAAGAAAGATTTATGCGGGCAGCGATTTATTCCTTATGCCTTCAAAGAGTGAACCCTGCGGTCTTTCGCAGATGGTTGCTCTGCGTTACGGTTCGGTTCCCATTGTCCGTGAAACAGGCGGACTTAAGGACACAATCACCGACAGCGGTGACGGTAAGGGTAACGGTTTCACCTTCAAGAGCTATGATGCATACGATATGCTTGATGCAATAAGAAGAGCTCTCGGAGCTTACAGTGACAGAGAGTATTGGAACAAGCTTGTCGAAAGAGCACTTAAGTGTGATAACAGCTGGGGCAAATCCGCAAGAGAGTATATCAAGCTTTACGAGTCGCTTATGTAATTAAAATAAACCAACGCATTGATTTTTCAATGCGTTGGTTTTGCGATTTTTATTATCTGAAAAATTCGGGGGGCAGGGGCGGTATTGCTTCCGTAAGATTTTTAAGAATGAAGTCTTCTGCATATGCAACAAGCGTTTTTATCGCCTCGGGTACGGGTGCATCTTCATCCGGATTCGGATTTATATGAGGTCTGATAGCGTTATATGCTACAAGTTCGATGCTGCCGAGATATGTATTGTTGCAACAGATTTTTCCGTCTGTATATGCTTTGCCAGCCCAGGTTTTCGGAAGATTTCCGGCATTTGCCTGAAGGAGAATGATTTTATAAAGTGCGACTGAAAAAAGAATATTGAGGTCAATGCCGCTCATTTTGTCACCGCTTCGCATGGCCTGAGTGATCATCATCGATGCTTTTACAAGTGTCTGAGGCGTGGGACTGTTATCGCTGTCTTCCGTTTCGAAAATTTCAACCGCTGCTGTATTTATGCTGTTTTTTTCGATTGTTCTTCCGAGAAGATAATCGCAACTGACATCATAAAAATCTGCCGCCTTAATCAGAAAGCTCTGACCGCATTCGCGTATTCCTTTCTCGTAGTGTGAAAGCAATGCCTGCGATATTCCGAGCTGATGTGCGGCTTCTTTCTGGCTGATTCCTTTTTCTTTTCTCAATTCGCTGAGGATAACGGGAAAGCTTCTTTCCATAGAGATTCTCCTGTCTGTATAATTCGCGGCGGATTGGTTATTGTCAGACATAATTATACACAATAGTATACAATTTGTATACTGACGAATTAAACAAAAAAAGAGTTCCTGATTTGGAGGAAAAATGAAGTCATACACCATCCATTTAATAAGAAACGGCCTTACAAATGAAAATCTTGAGGGCCGTTATATAGGTCATACCGATGTTGACCTCGGTGAAGAGGGCAGAGCACAGCTTCTGCAGATGAAGGAGGAGCTCATCTATCCTCCCGTTGAAGCACTTTTCACCAGTCCTTTAAAAAGATGCACAGAAACGGCAAAAATTCTTTATCCCGATAACAATCCCATTGTGATTGATGGGTTTATCGAATACAACTTCGGCGAGTTTGAAAACAAAACTGCCGAGGATTTAAAAGAACATCCTGTTTTCCCGAAATGGCTCGCAGGAGAAAAGGGTGTTGAGCCTCCTTTCGGTGAAAGCAACGAAAAATTTGAAAAAAGAGTACGCAGCACCTTTGAGAAAGTTGCGGAGGGTCTTATGAAAACAGGAATAACCTCTGCGGCAATTGTAACTCACGGCGGTGTTATTATGTCCATTCTTTCGGCATACGGTATTCCGGAATTGCCCATGCATGAATGGATAACCCCCGGTGGCTGCGGATTTACAATAAAAGTCAATCCGTCCTTATGGATGAGAGCTCAGAAATTTGAAGTTTTCAGTGAATTTCCTTACGAAAGAGAAGAACTTCCGGACTAAAGGAGAATTAATATGGGTAGATTTACAATTGAAAAAGACGGTTTTTATCTCAACGGTGAACCGTTCAGAGTAATAGCAGGTGCAATTCATTATTTTCGTGTTCCGTCAGAATACTGGCGTGACAGACTCATAAAGCTCAAGGCTTGCGGTTTCAATACAGTCGAAACCTATGTTGCATGGAATCTCCATGAAATGCACGAGGGTGAATTTGACTATTCTGACATGCTTGACATAGAAAAATTCCTTGAAATCGCAGAAGAACTCGGTCTTTATGCCATCGTAAGACCGGGACCCTATATCTGTTCGGAATGGGATTTCGGAGGTCTGCCCTGGTGGCTTCTTAAAAATGATTCGATGGCACTTCGTTGCATGGACAAGGACTATCTTGCAGCGGTTGACAGATTCTTTGATGATTTTATTCCCAGAATTGCAAAGCATCAGATAACAAAGGGCGGCAACATTATTCTTGTTCAGGTTGAAAATGAATACGGCAGCTACGGTGATGACAGCGAATATATCCGATATCTTGCAAAAGGTATGAACGACAGAGGCATTGATGTTCCCTTTTTCACCTCCGACGGTGCGGAATATCAGATGCTGACGGGAGGCACAGTTCCCGAAATACATAAAACCGCAAACTTCGGTTCCAGAGCGGCAGAACAGTTTGCACGTCTGAGGGAATTTCAACCCGACGGACCTCTCATGTGCACCGAATTCTGGAACGGATGGTTTGACCACTGGACCGAAGAACATCACAGCCGCAATCCGCAGGATGCCGCAGATGCGCTTGATGATATACTTTCGATGGGTGCAAGTCTTTCCGCATACATGTTTCACGGAGGAACGAATTTCGGCTATATGAACGGTGCAAACGACTATGATGAATATGAGCCGACTGTTTCGAGCTATGATGACGATGCACCTCTTAATGAAAACGGTGAACCCACCGAGAAATACTATAAGTTCAAAGAGGTAATTTCAAAATATGCACCTGTTCCGGATGTTGAAATGCCTGCTCCGATAAAGAAGAAAAAATACGGTGAGATAAAATTCACACGGTCTGCAAAACTCTTTGATAATCTTGAAAAACTTTCAACTCCTGTTGAATCCGTTATGCCTATGACAATGGAAAAACTCAATCAGGGCTACGGTTTTGTGCTTTACAAAGCACATGTAAGAGGACCCAGAGAAAAGCAGAAGATAAGACTCCAGGATGTTCATGACAGAGGCTATATCTACCTCGACGGAAATTTTGTCGGTATTCAGTACAGAAACGATAAAGAACCGATGAATGCAGTTGAAATTCCCGCTGACGGTGCAGAAATGTCTGTTCTTGTTGAAAACATGGGCAGAGTAAATTACGGCGCAAAGCTCAAGGATGCAAAGGGTATCACTCAGGGTATCGGCTTCGGCAACAACTTTGTTTATCATTGGAAGAATTATCCGCTTCCTCTTGATGATATTTCCGGCATTGAGTTCAATGACGGTGTTCAATCTTTTGACGGAACGCCTGTTTTCCTTAAGGCAGATGTTGAAATGGATGAATGCTGCGATACCTTCATAAAGCTCCCCGGATTTAAAAAAGGTATTATTATAGTGAATAACCGTGTTATTTCAAGATACTGGGAAGTCGGTCCTCAGAGATCGGCATATATTCCCGCACCTTTCCTCAAAGAAGGCAAAAACGAAATCGTGGTAATGGAGCTTGAAGGTTTCGAAAATCCCGTATGTATTCTTGATGATGAACCTGATCTGGGATAACTTTCCTTATCTTATTAATATTTTGTTAATCAAATCTTAAGAAAATCAAGGGATATATTGTTTGACAAGCTTGAAAAAATATGATAAAATGCAGATATCAAATTTTTTTGATATACTTAAGGAGGACAAAAAGATGAAAACAGCAAAATCTCTCCTCGCTCTCATTCTTGCAATGCTTATCGCATTCGGCAGCTTCGTTTGCGCATCAGCAGTGGAAGATCCTTTAGAGACAGAGGACAACGGATCCACAGCAACAGCCGACGTGTTCGGCCTTGGTACAGGCATCAAGGGAAAACTCGCTGATACCGACGACAAAGACTATTTCGCATTCACCTCAGCAGACAGCGGTCTTGTAACCGTTACAATCAAGCACGACAAGAAGACAGGTGCAGATCCCGTTGCAACTTATTTCACTGTTACAATTTTTGATGCAACAGGCACAGTTGAAATCGAAACCTTCAAGTCAAAGGGAATCGAAGATACAAAGTCCATCGATTTCAGCGCAAATCCCGGAACATACTTTGTTCTTGTTGAGGGCGGCAACATTCTCGATACAACACTCGAGTATACTCTTTCCGCAAAAATCAACAAAACAGCTCTTTTTGAGAAAGAACCCAACAATATTCCTTCTCAGGCAACCAAGCTTGAAATTTCAAAGGATAACAACAGCCTTAAAAATTACTACGGTGCGATTACTTTAGTAAATGAGACAGATGAAAAAGATATCGACTATTATGAAGTAACAATCACAAAGGATTCACTTGTAAGCTTCGGTATCTACAACACAACCTCAAAAACTGGTAACTACAAAGCATCTTTCATTAAGGTTGTTGACGGCATCAACGGCAAACCTCTCGAAAAAGTTATCGGTACAGTTACAATCAACGAAGGCGATTATTTAAAGGACAGCCCTCTTTTCGGTGTTGGCGCAGGCGTATACTGCCTCAAGGTTGAAGGCATCGGTAGCAGCACAGGCGGATATCAGGTAAGAGTTTTCGCAGGTGTAACAAGCACAAAAGATGAATGTGAATTCAACAACGAAATAAAATATGCAACTAAAATCGAAGCAGGCGACACTATCACTGGAAACATCTTTGATAAGTCAGATGTTGATATGTTTGTTCTCAATGCTCCCGAAGGAAACTTGGGTTATGATATCACAATCTCCGATTATAACACAGACAGAGAAGTTGTAAACGGTCAGTGGACAATTGAAATCAAGGACGATAACGGTGAGCAAATTGTTGATAAGAAGCAGGTTAAAAACATTGAAACAATTTTGTCGGAAACAGAGCCTCTTGAAAAAGGTGTTTATTATATAATAGTAACCTCAGGCAATGTTTTTACAGGCGAAACATATAAAATCAGCGTCGCAGCAAAAAAAGAAGCTATAACAAAGGATGAACCAAAAAAAGAAATAACTACAATTGCAGAGTTATTCGAGATAATGTTCAGCACTGACTGGACCAATTTCATCAAGAATTTTATAGAATGGCTTCCTTCAGTTAATGTTATAGGAATCATCGCAGACTTGCTTCCCGGTGTTGTTAAGCTTCTTTCAGATCTTGTTTTCTCAAAAATGTAAGTGATTTTCGGAGCCGTTCTTTTGGACGGCTCCGATTGTATTTAATAAATAACAGATAAAGGTGATTATTATGGCATTCGATAAAAATTTTAAGCCCATTCTCAGATTTACCGTTGTGAGCGATATTCATTACAGGGATGAGGATTCGGTAGAACGTGTAAGAATGAAGCAGGCGATTGAAACCTCGTATGCGTTGAGCGAAAAAGAAGAATATTCCAGACTTGACGCTCTTTATGTTGTGGGCGATTTTGCAACCAATGGCACCGAAGAACAGATGCTTGCTTTCAAATCAACACTTGACGGAAATCTGAAAGACGGTACAAAAGTGGTTCTTTCGCTTGCCAGCCATGAATTTTTTGCCGGTGAAGAGGTTGCACTTGAAAGATTCGGAAGAATTTTTTCTCAGGCACCCGATTCTCATGAGGTGATAAACGGTTATCATTTCATAAGTGTAACATGTACCAACGGCTGTCATTTCGATGATGCTAAAAGGGAATGGGTTTCTGCTGAGCTTAAAAAAGCAGTTGCAGATGACCCCATCAAGCCTATTTTCTTCTTCCAGCATCCCCATATTATGGGCACGGTTTACGGCAGCGCAAACTGGGGCGAGGATGAGCTTACCGATATTCTTATGAATTATCCTCAGATTATTGACTTTTCGGGACATTCACACGCTCCGATAAACGATCCCCGTTCCATTCATCAGCGCCATTTCACATGCCTCGGAACCGGTACGCTCAGCTATTTTGAACTCGATGAATTCGACAAGGTTTACGGCACTTGCCCTCCCGGAAAAGAAAAAGCGGCACAGATGCTTATTGTCGAAGCTGATGCGGAAAACAGAGTCAGAATTTATCCTTATGACCTTATAACATCAAATTTCTTCCCCTTTACATGGAAAATCGATGAGGCATGGAATCCGGATTCATATCTTTATACGGACAAACGTTATAAATCCGACCTTGCCCCTTATTTCGGAGAGGATGCAAAGGCTGAAATTGTCGATGTAAAGTCAGACGGCTTTACAGTTGTGTTTGACCAGGCGAAAATCGATGAAGAATATATTAATGATTATAATATATATATAGTTGATAAAGAGGGTCATATCGTCAGAAACTCAACCATATGGAGTGAATTTTATTTCTATGATATGCCTGAAAAACTCAGCGTAAGTTTCGTAGACCTTGCAAGCGGAGAGTATACAGCGAAGATTTATGCAAACAGTTTTTGGAAGAATCGTTGCGAAAAACCTCTTGTAAGCCAGCCTGTTGTCTTATAAAAAATATAACATCAATCAAGTGTATTTCGCTTTTTTGTGAAATACACTTGATTTTTTTTTGCAAATATAATAAAATAAACGATATATTGGGTTAATATGCGAAAGTATATCTAGAACATTAAGGACGGTGATTGAATTGGCAGAAAACACCATGATTAACACCCCGGAAACTGCTGATACCGAAAAAGTTAAAAGACATCTGGAACAACAAAATAAACAGTACCTTAGTCCCAAGCATTATATTGCATACATACTTTCAGGTTTTGGTGATACCAACTGGAATTCATTTTCATCGAAAAGACTTTTCTATTTTGCAACGACTTTCCTTGGAATTTCTGCAAAAACATGGACTACTGCAAGCACGATAAGCGGTATTCTTGACTCGGTTGACAATGCGCTCTCGGGTCTTATAATCGACAGAACAAGAACTCGTTGGGGACGAGTGCGTCCTTACCTTCTTCTGACTCTGCCGTTCTGGTTTTTTGCATCGTTTACTCCATGGGTATTGCCTGAAGGTCTCAGTCAGGTTACTTTGCTTATATCCTTTTTTCTTTTTAACTATATCGGTTCTATCGCAAACTCATTCTATAACACAAGCTATCAGACCATCCTTTACAATATAACTCCAAATGTTGCGGAACGTAACAGACTTATAGCTACAGATGCCTATGCAGACCTTGCCGGCGTGTGGCTTCCTTCTCTGTTCCCTGTTTTTGTTGACTTCCTTAAGGGAGTGCCTACCCGTTATGTTTATACAGGCGGTGCAATATTCTTTATTGTCTGCGTTCTTATATTCAGAACATACGGTTTCTTTGCGCTCAAGGAAAGAATGCCCCTTGCTTCAAGAGATGAAATGAAGCAGATGGGTCTTATCAAAACATTCAAAACAGTCGGTGCCTGCAGACCCATGTGGGTGCTTATCATAAAGAATTTCTTTGCTGTCGGTAAAGGAACCGGCGGTATGGTTGAGGAATTCTTCTGGATTAACTGTATGGGTAAGCTGTCACTGAGCTCCATTTCGGGCCTTTTCACAGGACTGCCCAGTTATTTCGTTCTCCCTCTCGCTCCGAAACTCACAAGAAAATTCGGACTTAAAAACCTCGCTGCAGGAAGCTATATGTTCTGCGGTGCGTGCTACTTTGTCATGTGGCTCATAGGTTACAAGCCTTTCGGAGAAGACCATTTTATTCTCAACTTTATCTGGATTGTTTTTGCACTTACCTGCTGCGGTTCGGTAAACAGTATACAGCGCTATTGCAGCACAGCTCTTAACGGAGACCTCTATGACTATGTTGAATGGAAATCGGGTGTTCGTAATGAAGCAACAATCACTGCAGCAATGGGCTATATGACCCTTATTTCAACAGCTGTTGCCAATATACTCAGCGGTGTTATAATTGACGCCATTCATTTTGAACCTCTCAAGGATGCAAGCGGCATGATTATTCCTCAGACTGACCCTGATATGCTTGCAGGCATCTGGACTGTTTTTGCACTTGCACCTGCTATCGGACGTTTCATGAAGGGTGTAACCCTTATGTTCTTCAATGTTCACGGTAAGACAAGAGAAACAATGATGTATGAGCTTGCCAAAATCCGTGCAGCAAAGGTTATTGATTCCGATGATAATGCAAGTAAATAACAAAATGTGCTAATTATACAAAAAATATCTTCTGTTTATAGTATAAATAATTATAAAACATACTTGAAATTCAAGTTGTATTATGATAAAATAAACTGTATTATACGAAAGTGCGCTTAAAGCTTTCGAAGCATTAAGGAGGAAAAATGCATATGACACACTTAAAGAGATCATTAGCGATGCTTCTGGCATTAATAATGATGTTCAGTTCAATGTCAGTTGCAGCGAACGCATGGACGGTCAAAGATGAACCTGATGATATCACATTTACTGTCAAGTTCTTCAGAGAAGCCCCCATAGGTTCCGACAATTGGATTGAAACAGAATACGCCGCACCCGGTGAGAAGGTGAAACTCAGGTTCTACGTTAAAACCGAGTTCTATACAACCGGCGGCGATGCTTGCTTTGTTTTTGACAGGGAATATTTTACTATTGATAATATCAAAAACAATGTCAAAAAAGTGCTTAAAGTTAATGATAAATATGCAGGTCCTGACGGTGACCCCTATGAAGCCGGCGAATACGAAATCACTTCATCGGCGGCATGGAAAAACGATGCATCGTTCAATCAGTGGGAAAGAAAGTACGAAATGGAGTACATGGCTTCCAGTATTAAGAACGATCCTGACTTTTTCAAAAAGTACGATCTTGCAACCATGAACATAAGGTTCGGCAGCGGTATAGTTAACTGCAAGTTTACCGATGATGATTGGTTGTCTGAAATCGACCTTGTTATCAATGACAACACCACAACCAATACCATTGATACCAAAGGTATGGCTGAAATACCGCCCTTCAACAACAGTCTTTACAGAACCCTGAATTTCGAAGACAGATTTTTCATCGACTTTTTCAAGGGTAAAGAAGGGGCAGAGCGATTAGAGTCTGAGCACAACATAGCAATGATTCACTGGGAGCCCAAGCTTTATACCAATCCCGACTACATTTCAACATCGAGCCCGATTACCTATGATATGGGTCTTGTTGACGGAAACGGTGTATGGTATGAAGACACCTATATGGTCAAAAAGGGTATCGTTGGTACGGAAGCAGACCTTACAAAAATCCCCAATCCCGAGCATCCCGACGGCCTTGTATTCTCACATTGGTCAACCGTGAAGCCCGGCACAGGCATAGCACAGGATAAAGTATCATCAATCAAGCATGGTTATGATGATACTCTGGTTCTTTATGCCGTTTGGGCAGAAGCCCCCGATGTTTCATATACCCTTAAAGAGTTCTATATGAACGCTGACGGCACCTATCCTTCAGATGTAGAAGGCGTTAAGAAAGATGCTAAACCCGGTTCAAAGGTAAGCGCACCTGAATCAACCGTTCCTAATTATACTCTCGATAATACTCACAGTTCCAAAGATGTTGTTATAAATGCAGACGGCTCCTCCATCGTCAATGCTTATTACGAAAGAGTTAAATATAATCTTGTTTACCACTATGAAGATATGGTCGGTGCAAAGACCGACAGCCATTCCGTAAGATTCGGTGATGAACTTCCCGAATTTGGCGGTGACTCCTCAGGTATACCTCAGAAGACCGGATTTGAATTTCTCGGTTGGACAACCACAGAAGGCGGAACAACAGTTGAGACCTTTGATGTAATGCCCACAAAGGATCTTCACCTTTATCCTGTTTATAGAATAGGCGATACCTACGATTTTGAATTTATTTTCAATGCACTTGAGGGTACGTTCTCAGATGGTTCAAAAGTAAAGAGATATGCTTATAACTATCTTGAAGATGTTATTCCTCCCGAAGCTCCCACAGCTGTCGGCAAAACTTTTGTAACCTGGGACGATGAAGTTCCCCCAAAGGCTGATGGCGACTATAAGTTCAACGCTATTTACGATGACATAATCTACAATGTTACTTACATGGCCGATACCGATAACGACGGCAAGTATGAAACAATAGTTAAAAAATCAACCTACCTTTACGGCGAAAAGATTCTTCCTATTGATGCTCCCGAAAACTATCCCGTAAACGTATGGAAACTTGCTGACGGAACAGCAGTTGAAATTTCAAACAATGAAACATCATACCAGGTAACAGAAGATGTTGTTCTTTACACAATAGGTAAAGATGAATATCCTGCACGTTTTTATTGGAATGAGGAAGATCTCAAAAACGGTGCAGAGCCCTATACAGTAAAATATGTTAAGTTTGACCATAGCATTGTTCCTCCCGAGAAACCCCAAAAAGACGGCTACAACTTCATAGCTTGGGAACCCGACGCTGAAAGCGGTCTTGTTATGGACTCGTTTGACGGTATGGATTTCGTAGCTGTTTTCGATCCCAAGGATATCACCGTAACATATGATCCCAACGGCGGTAAGTGCGATGTTACTTCGGAAACAGTTAAGTATGAAAACAGTGTTACACTTCCTTCGGCAACAAGAGACGGCTATGAATTCCTCGGCTGGGTTAATCCCGATAACGAGAATGTAGGCGGTGCAAACGAATCATACAAAGTTCCTGCTGACAACATCACTCTTAAAGCTGATTGGAAAGCAGAAAAACATACTATTACATTCCTTGATGATGACAACAAGCAACTCGGTAAAATTGAAGCAGATACGGATGCAAAAATTGATATTCCGAGCAATCTCAATCCTCCCCGTAAGATTGGTTATGAGTTTACGGGTTGGATAACAGAAGGTGTTACCGGAACAGTTACAGTTCCCGAAACAATGCCTGCTGAAGATATGGTTCTTACCGCAACCTGGAATAAACTTTCATTTGCAATCAATGCAGACGCAAACGGCGGTAAGTTCGATAATGACGAAGCAACTTACAGTGCTGAGATTCCTTACGGCGAAAAGCTTACTGTTGAACAGCCCGATTGGGAAGGTCATAAATTCCTCGGCTGGGCAGAAGCAGACGATGACAGCAACAAGATAATCACACTTCCCGACACAATGCCCGATAAGGCAATAAACATCAAGGCTGTCTGGAGCACAAATGAGCACGAAGTAATTTATGATGCAAACGGCGGTATCTTCACAACAGAAGATGGCACAACAGGCTTCAAAAAATACACCGTTGCATACGGAGAGACAATCCCCGTTCCCGAAAAGGATCCTACAAGAGAAGGTTACACATTTGTCAGATGGTCACCCACAAATCCCGGTAAAATGCCTGACAACGACATAACCTTCACCGCAGTATGGGAAAAGATACCCGTAATTGAGGAAGAAGAATATGAAATCTGGATTTCATATCCCAACCCCTCAAATCCCGACGAAAAAGTTGAAATTCCCGTTCTTACCGACAGCGCACTTCCCGGAAAGACAGTAGAAGTACT
>CALAQQ010000175.1 GCA_937888485.1 uncultured Clostridia bacterium | reverse complement strand
AAGCACGTGAGGCGGGGTATACCCATGTTATCGCAGTTATGAGCGGCAATTTTGTTCAGAGGGGAGAGCCTGCGATATTTCATCATTCGGTAAGAACAAAGGCGGCTCTTGAAAACGGTGTTGACCTTGTTTTGCAGCTTCCGTGCGTTTATGCCATGTCAGGTGCGCAGAGCTTTGCGGGAGCAGGTGTTGAAATACTTGACGCTTTCGGGATTGTTGATGCTCTTGTTTTCGGCAGTGAATGCGGTGATGCCGTATTGCTTTCCGAAACCGCCGATGCGGTTTACAGTGATAAAATAAAAGCTCTGCTTTCATCTGAATTGGAAAAAGGGATTTCTTTTGCATGTGCAAGAGAAAATGCGTTGAGGCTTATCAATCCCGATTATGCCGATATTATAAAAAGTCCCAATAACATCCTCGGAGTTGAATATATTGCCGCATTAAAAAGGCTCGGAAGCAAAATGAAACCTGTCACATTCAAAAGAGTTGGTGCGGCACATGATTCTGATGAAACAGACGGAGAAATTGCGGGAGCGTCATTGATAAGAGAGAAAATCAGAAACGATAATGAATGGAAAAATCTTGTTCCCGAAACTACAAAAACTGTTTACGAAGATGCCGAGAAAGCCGATATACACAAGCTGGAGAATACTGTTCTCTATAAAATCCGAACGGTTTCTTCCGCTGAACTTTCAGAAGTTCCCGACATCAGTGAGGGAATTGAAAACAGAATTATTTCCGCCGCAAAGCAGGCGAGGAGTCTTGAAGAGCTGTATTTCCTTGCGAAAACAAAGAGATATTCTCATGCAAGGATAAGAAGAATTATCTGGAATTGCCTTCTCGGAGTTACCTCGGATGACCTGGAATTGACCGTTCCGTATATACGAATAACAGGCTTCAACAAAAACGGTGCGGAGCTTATAAAGGCATCAAAAGAAACTGCAAAGCTGCCTGTTATTTCAAAACCTGCGGACCTTCAGAATCTTGATGAAGCGGCACAAAGAGTATTTTCTCTTGAATGCACGGCAGGGGATGTTTATGCACTCTGTACGGAAAAAACCTCTGTTTGCGGAACGGAGAAAAGTCTGCGTCCTGTAATAATCGGATAATATCTATAGTAATTAATTATATACTATAGACAAATTCATATAATTGTCGCACATCATAACAACCGGACAGCGGGTATCGTAAGATATCTTGCTGACCGGTTTTTTCTCTGTCAGAATAAACAAAACCACAAAAAATATGCACAAAAATATTTTTGTAAATACTTAAAATTTCGTATGAATGCACAAATATTATTTTTAAAAAAATATTTTTAATATAAATGCTTGACTTTTAAAAATAATTGACATATAATGCTAAACTGCATATTATACTGGAATTTAATACCCTATATTTTATGAGTATTTTGCGAATAAATAATTATTTATATAGGGAAATTCCCGAGCAAATTTACGGCTTTCCACCAAATGGAAATTTCAAAGAAACGGAGTGAATTTAGCCTGATGCTGAAAGTTAATCCCGTTAAACGAGGAAGCTGCACACGCATGAGCTTCGGCAAAATCAATGAGGTTATGGATATGCCTAACTTGATTGAGATCCAGAAGTCCTCCTACCAGTGGTTCATCGAAACCGGTCTTAAGGAGGTTTTCCGTGATATGGCGGACATCACGGACTACACAGGAAACTGGGTTCTCAGCTTCATTGATTACCGCATGGATGATAAGCCCAAATATACGGTTCGCGAATGCAAAGAACGCGATGCCACATATGCGGCTCCCATGAGAGTAACAGTGCGTTTGCAAAACAAAGAAACAGGAATAATCAAAGAATCGGAAGTCTTCATGGGTGATTTCCCCATCATGACCGAGAGCGGTACTTTTGTTATCAACGGTGCTGAACGTGTTATCGTTTCACAGCTCGTTCGTTCTCCCGGTGTTTACTACGGAATGACTCATGACAAGACCGGTATCGAGCTCTACACAAGCACAATCAACCCCAACAGAGGTGCATGGCTTGAATACGAAACCGATATCAACGATATTTTCTATGTCCGTATCGACAAAAACAGAAAGATTTATATTACTGCATTTATCCGTGCTCTCGGTCTGAGTTCAAACGATGATATCCGTCAGTTCTTCGGCGAAGATGCAAAGCTTGAAGCGACCATGGAAAAGGATGAAACGAGAAATACCGAAGAAGCTCTTATGGAAGTATTCAAGAAGCTTCGTCCCGGTGAACCCGTAACTCTCGAATCCGCACAGCAGCACATTGATAATCTTTTCTTCGATCCGCACAGATATGATATTTCCAGAGTGGGCCGTTATAAATATAACAAAAAGCTTTCTCTGCTCAACCGTCTTCCCGGCTGCAAGGTTGCACAGCCCGTTATTTCTGAATATACAGGTGAGCTTCTTGCCGAACCCGGTGAAATTCTGACAAAGCAGAAGGCTCTTGAAATAGAGCAGGCAGGTGTTATGAAGGTTGTTGTTGCTTGCGAGGACGGCAGTGAACTGTTCGTTATCTCCAACGGCATGACAAATCCTGCAGCGCTTCTTCCTGCAGATATAACAAAAGATGAACTTGATGCAATCGGCATCAACGAAAAGGTACGCTTCTCCGTTCTTCACGAAATCGTTGAAAAGTGCGGCGAAGACAAAGCAGCTCTTCTTGCTGAAATGGCAGAACGCTGTGACGACCTTATTCCCAAGCATATTATTGTTGACGATATCTTTGCATCTGTCAACTACGTTAACTGCCTGACAAAGCGTGTCGGCAATATTGACGACATCGACCATCTCGGTAACAGACGTATCCGTTCCGTAGGCGAACTTCTTCAGAACCAGTTCAGAATCGGTCTCGCAAGAATGGAAAGAGTTGTCCGTGAAAGAATGGCAATTCAGGCTCAGGAAGATGAAGATAAGATAACTCCCCAGACTCTTATCAACATCCGTCCCGTAATGGTAGCAATCAAGGAGTTCTTCGGTTCATCACCGCTTTCGCAGTTCATGGACCAGTCAAACCCCCTTGCTGAACTTACTCATAAGCGCCGTCTTTCGGCTCTCGGTCCCGGCGGTCTTTCACGAGACAGAGCAGGTTTCGAGGTTCGTGACGTTCACTATACACACTACGGCAGAATGTGTCCCATCGAGACCCCTGAAGGTCCCAACATCGGTCTTATCTCCTACCTTGCAACTTTCGCAAGAATCAATGAATACGGCTTCATCGAAGCTCCTTTCAGAAAGATCGACAAAGAAACAGGCAAAGTTCTTGATGAGGTTATCTACATGACAGCCGATGAAGAAGACGAGTTTGTAGTTGCTCAGGCAAATGCACCGCTTGACAGCGAAAACCGCTTTGCAAAAGACAAGATTACCGCAAGATACAGAGACGAATTCATGGAAGTAGACAACACCGCCGTTGACTACATGGATGTTTCGCCCAAGATGGTTGTTTCGGTTGCAACCGCAATGATTCCCTTCCTTGAGAACGACGACGCAAACCGTGCTCTCATGGGTTCGAACATGCAGAAGCAGGCTGTTCCTCTTCTCAAGACCGATGCTCCCATTGTCGGTACAGGTATGGAATATAAAGCTGCTGTTGACTCAGGTGTAACAATCCTTGCAGCAGAAGGCGGTACCGTAACAAAAGTCTGTGCAGACGGTATTACCGTTATGGGCGACAGCGGTACAAGCAGATATTATGAACTCATCAAATTCATGCGCTCCAACCAGGGCACATGTATCAACCAGCGTCCCATCGTTGAAGTTGGTCAGAGAGTTGAGAAGAACGAGGTTATCGCAGACGGTCCCGCAACCGATCACGGCGAAATCAGCCTTGGTAAGAACGCTCTCGTAGGCTTCATGACATGGGAAGGCTATAACTACGAAGACGCAGTTCTCGTTAACGAAAAAATCGTTCGTGACGATGTTTATACTTCAATTCATATCGAAGAATATGAAACCGAAGCAAGAGATACAAAGCTCGGACCCGAAGAAATAACAAGAGATATTCCCAACGTTGGTGAAGATGCACTCGGCAACCTTGACGAACGAGGAATCATCAGAATCGGTGCTGAAGTTCAGTCCGGTGATATTCTTGTAGGTAAGGTTACTCCCAAGGGTGAAACCGAACTTACCGCAGAAGAAAGACTTCTTCGTGCAATCTTCGGCGAAAAGGCTAAGGAAGTCAGAGATACTTCACTCAAAGTTCCTCACGGTGAATACGGTATCGTTGTTAATGTTGAAGTTTTCACAAGAGAAAACAGCGATGAGCTTTCACCCGGCGTAAATAAAGTTGTTCGTTGCTATATCGCTCAGAAGCGTAAGCTTTCAGTCGGAGATAAGATGGCTGGCCGTCACGGTAACAAGGGTGTTGTTTCAAGAATTCTTCCTCAGGAAGATATGCCCTTCCTTCCCGACGGTACTCCTCTCGATATCGTTCTTAACCCCCTCGGCGTTCCTTCCCGAATGAACATCGGTCAGGTTCTCGAGGTTCACCTCGGCTTTGCCGCAAGAGCTCTCGGTTATAAGATTATGACTCCCGTATTCGACGGCGCTCATGAAGAAGATATTACCGAAGCATTCAAAGAAGCAAACAGACGTGCTATGGAAGATGCTGAAAAAGAAGCAGCTGCAAAGGGTATTGAATTCGACCCCTCAACAGTTCCTCAGCTCCGTCTTGACTGCAAGTCGATCCTTACCGACGGCAGAACGGGCAGAAAGTTTGATAACCCCGTAACAGTCGGTGTCATGTACTATCTTAAGCTGCATCACCTTGTTGACGATAAGATTCATGCCCGTTCAACAGGTCCTTACTCACTCGTTACTCAGCAGCCCCTCGGCGGTAAAGCTCAGTTCGGCGGCCAGCGTTTCGGTGAAATGGAAGTTTGGGCACTTGAAGCTTACGGCGCAGCTTATACTCTTCAGGAAATTCTTACCGTTAAGTCCGACGACGTTGTCGGTCGTGTAAAGACCTATGAAGCAATCGTCAAGGGCAAAAACGTTCCCACACCCGGTATCCCCGAGTCCTTCAAGGTTCTCATCAAGGAACTTCAGGCGCTTGCGCTTGACATCAAGGTTCTCGACGAAAACAATGAAGAAATCGACCTTCGTCAGTCATTCGACAACGAAGACGCAGGTTTTGTTTCGGATGATAAGGCATTCCAGAATGTCAACGATGCAGAACAGAGCGATGACTTCATGATCGACGAGGAAAGTGAAGACAACGATATTTTCATCAGAAACACAGACGATGATGAAATGTATGATGACTTGCAGGATGAAATGGGAGTTGAAGACTACGGCTTCGACTTCGGAACTTCGGAGGACGATTATGAATAATCGCCTGCTCCAAAAAACTAACGGAAGGGGCATCGTTTAATGGAAATTATCGAATCCAACAGCAACCTTACATTTGAATCCATAAAAATCGGCCTTGCTTCACCCGACCAGATAAGAGAGTGGTCATACGGTGAAGTAAAGAAGCCCGAAACCATAAACTACAGAACTCTCAAACCCGAAAAGGACGGTCTTTTCTGCGAAAAGATTTTCGGACCTCAGAAGGACTGGGAGTGCCACTGCGGAAAGTATAAGAGAATCCGCTACAAAGGCAAAATCTGCGAACGCTGCGGTGTTGAAATAACAAGAGCAAAGGTTCGCCGTGAGAGAATGGGCCACATCGAACTTGCAACCCCCGTTTCTCACATCTGGTATTTCAAGGGTATCCCCTCAAGAATGGGTCTTATCCTTGATATATCACCCAGAGACCTTGAAAAAGTTCTCTATTTTGCAAAGCATATCGTAACAGACCCCGGTGATACACCCCTTGAAAAGTATCAGACTCTCGATGAGAAGGATTATGAAGAATACAGACTTCGCTACGAGGATGATTTCAAGGCAGGCATGGGTGCTGAGGCAATAAAGCAGCTTCTTGCCGAAATTGACCTTGAAGAACTTTCGGCGAAGCTCAAGGAAGAAATGGAATCCGCTTCGGGTCAGAAGAGAGCAAAGGCTCTCAAGCGCCTTGAAGTTGTTGAGGCATTCAGACAGTCGGGCAACAGACCCGAATGGATGATTCTCGATGTAATTCCCGTAATTCCTCCTGAAATCAGACCTATGGTTCAGCTCGAAGGTGGCAGATTTGCAACCTCCGACCTCAATGACCTTTACAGACGTGTTATTAACAGAAACAACCGTCTTGCAAAGCTTATAGAACTCGGCTCTCCCGAAATCATTATCAGAAACGAAAAGAGAATGCTCCAGGAAGCTGTTGACGCTCTTATCGACAACGGCAGAAGAGGCAGACCTGTTACAGGTCCCAACAACAGAGCTCTCAAATCACTCTCCGATATGCTCAAGGGTAAGCAGGGTCGTTTCAGACAGAACCTTCTCGGTAAGCGTGTTGACTACTCAGGCCGTTCGGTTATCGTTGTAGGACCCGAACTCAAGCTTTATCAGTGCGGTCTTCCCAAGGAAATGGCTCTTGAACTCTTCAAGCCCTTCGTTATGAAGCGTCTTGTTGAAACAGAAGTTGCAGGTAATGTTAAGTCAGCCCGTAAGATGGTTGAACGCTCCAATCCTGCTGTATGGGATGCACTTGAAGTTGTTATCAAAGACCATCCCGTTATGCTTAACCGTGCTCCCACACTTCACAGACTCGGTATTCAGGCATTTGAACCCGTTCTCGTAGAAGGCAGAGCAATCAAGCTTCATCCCCTCGTATGTACCGCTTTCAACGCTGACTTCGACGGCGACCAGATGGCTGTTCACGTTCCTCTTTCGGCAGAGGCTCAGGCAGAAGCACGTTTCCTTATGCTTGCTGCCAACAACCTCCTCAAGCCTTCGGACGGACGTCCCGTTGCCGTTCCCACCCAGGACATGATCCTCGGTTCGTATTACCTTACAATGGTTAACGACAATAATCCCGAGAATTCGGATTATAATCCCGATAACCCCTGCGAACCCGGTGCAGCGGTTGAAGCTAAGGATGAAAACGGAAATCCCATTCTTGACGAAAACGGCGAAAGAATTCTTATCTATAAGACGTTCGGAAGCGTTGATGAAGCAATGATGGCTTATGATGAAGGCGATATCGGTCTTCACGTAAATATCAGAATCCGTATGACAAAGGAAGTAAACGGTGAAAAGATTACCCGCCTTGTAAAGACAACTCTCGGTAAGGTTATCTTCAACGGCCCCGTTCCTCAGGATCTCGGATTTATCGACAGAACAAATCCTGACAACCTCTTCACTCCCGAGGTTGACGTACTTGTTAATAAAAAGATGCTCGGCAAGATTATTGACCGCTGCATCAAAGTTCACGGAACAGCAGTTTCCGCTGACGTTCTTGATAAAATCAAGGCTCAGGGTTATAACTATTCAACACGAAGCGGTATTACCGTTGCTGTTGTTGACGCAACAATTCCTCCCCAGAAGAAGGCTCTTCTCGAAGTTGCAGAGAAGAAGGTTTCAAAGATTACCAAGAACTACGAAAGAGGTCTCATCACCAACGATGAACGCTCCGAAGAAGTTATCAAGGCTTGGGAAGATTGTACCAAGGATGTTGCGGCAGAACTTAAGAAGAACTTCAAGAAGTTCAACCCCATCAACATGATGCTTGATTCGGGTGCCCGCGGTAACGATTCACAGCTTCGTCAGCTTGCAGGTATGCGCGGTCTAATCGCAAATACTGCAGGTAAAACAATTGAGGTTCCCATCAAGGCTAACTACCGTGAAGGCCTCAACATTTCAGAATACTTCATTTCTTCCCGTGGTGCCCGTAAAGGTCTTGCCGATACAGCTCTCCGTACAGCTGACTCGGGTTACCTTACCCGCCGTCTTGTTGACGTTTCACAGGAAGTTATTATCCATCAGGAAGACTGCCACTGCACCGACGGTATCAATGTATATGATATTTATGACGGCGATCCCAAGTCCGGCGGCAGAAAGATTGTAGGTCTTGCAGAAAGACTGACAGGCAGATTCCTTCTTGAAGATTATGTTGACCCCGCAACAGGCGAACTCCTCGCTTCAAAGGATGTTATGGTCAACGACGCAGTTGCAGAAAAGGTTGCTGCAAGTGTTCAGAGAGAAACCGACAAGAAGATTGCCGCAGGTGAACTTCCCGAAGGTGCAAGAGCACAGATCAAGATTCGTTCACTTCTTTCCTGCTGCTCAGACAGAGGCGTATGTATCAAGTGCTACGGTGCAAACCTTGCAACAGGCGATCCAGTAACAGTAGGTGAAGCAGTTGGTATTATTGCTGCTCAGTCCATCGGTGAACCCGGTACTCAGCTTACGATGAGAACCTTCCACACCGGCGGTGCTGCCGACCAGTCGGATATTACCACCGGTCTTCCCAGAATCGAAGAACTCTTCGAAGCACGTAAACCCAAGATGCTTGCTATCATGAGTGAAGAAGAAGGCGTTGTTTCCTTCAGAGAAATCAAGAAGAGCCAGCATGTTGTTGTTACCGCTGATGACGGCGAAGAAAAGACATACCTTATTCCCTATGGTTTCCGTCTTAAGGTTACAGAGGGACAGAGAGTTGCCAAGGGTGCTCAGCTCACCGAAGGTGCACAGAGTCCCCACGATATTCTTGCAATTCTCGGTGTTGAGGCTGTTCATGACTACCTCATCAGAGAAGTACAGAGAACCTACCGCGGTCAGGGTGTTGATATCAACGATAAGCATATCGAAGTTATCGTACGCCAGATGATGAGAAAGGTCAGAATCTCCGAACCCGGTGATTCCAAGTTCCTTCCCGGCGTTGTTGTTGAAAAGGCAGAATTCAGAGAAGAAAACGAAAGAATCACAAGAGAAGCTGCAGAAAAGGGCGAAGAACCCAAGCTTGCACAGGCAGTACCCACTCTCATGGGTATCACCAAGTCTTCACTTGCAACCGATTCATTCCTTTCAGCTGCATCCTTCCAGGAAACAACAAGAGTTCTTACCGATGCCGCTATCAAGGGCAAGACAGATCCGCTTATCGGTCTTAAGGAGAACGTAATTATCGGTAAACTCCTTCCCTCAGGTACAGGTATGAAGTGTTACAGCAACGTAAATGTTTTCTCAACAGGAAAGTTCGGCAATAATGCTGAAAATGTTGAGTGATTTTTGTAGAAACTGTTGACAAACGGTGTCGACATGTGTTAAAATACTAAATCGTGGTGTCATGAAGTTCTGCTCTTTTGCAGAGCGGAACTTCTGAACCATATATATAATCAAAGAAAGGAGAGATTGTTTTTGCCTACCTTTAATCAGCTCGTTCGTAACGGCAGGGAAACACTTGAAAAGAAGCCCAAGGCTCCCGCTCTTTTGAAGGGTCTCAACTCAAAGAAGAATGTTCTTACAGATCAGGATTCTCCTCAGAAGCGTGGTGTATGCACCGCTGTTAAGACTGCAACCCCCAAAAAGCCCAACTCAGCTCTTCGTAAGATCGCAAGAGTTCGTCTCACAAACGGCATTGAGGTTTCAGCTTATATTCCCGGTGTTGGCCATAACCTTCAGGAACACTCCGTTGTTCTTATCAGAGGCGGTCGTGTTAAGGACCTTCCCGGTGTGCGTTACCACATCATCCGCGGTACACTTGATACCCAGGGCGTTAACGGCAGAATGCAGGCCCGTTCAAAGTACGGTGCAAAGCGTCCCAAGGCAGCAAAGAAATAATCCGCAACCATTTTTTGAGACAAATCTTCTTGCAGGCTGAAAAAGCAAAACTGCTTTTTGACCAATGCAAGGGTATATTATATATAAATAGTATGCCTCAGCGTTGGCGCCACGGGAATTTGTCACTCGAGTACCTATGATATCATTACTATGAAGGAGGGAAGCGAAGTGCCAAGAAGAGGCAATATAGCAAAACGTGAAGTTTTGCCTGATCCGCTTTACAATTCAAAACTCGTTACCCGTCTTATCAACAACGTTATGTATGATGGTAAGAAAGGTGTAGCTCAGAAGATCGTTTACGATGCTTTTGAAATCATCAAAGAAAAAACAGGCAAAGAACCCCTTGAGGTTTTTGAGGCAGCAATGGAAAACGTTATGCCTTTACTTGAAGTTAAAGCTCGCCGTGTAGGCGGTGCTACCTATCAGGTACCCATGGAAGTTCGCCCCGAGAGAAGACAGACTCTCGGTCTTCGTTGGATCACACTCTACAGCCGTCAGCGTTCAGAAAGAACAATGAAGGAAAGACTTGCCAACGAAATCATTGATGCTACCAACGAAACAGGTTCAGCATTCAAAAAGCGTGAAGATACCCATAAGATGGCAGAAGCTAACAAGGCTTTCGCACATTTCAGATGGTAATAATCTTATTTGCTTAACTATTAATAGGAGGATAAAATTATGCCAAGTCTTGGTCTAGTTGACTCGCTTAACGCCATCCGAGAGATGAGCATTAAAGAGGGTAGCGCATACCACCAGTATGTGCCTATTATTACCAGCACTACCGATATCGGTGCTCTATCCGAGCCGGTGCTAAATTATGTTAATGTTCGCAACGACTTTATGGCGATGCTTATTAACAAATTGGTTGCATCCAAGTTTGAGGTTAAGTATTTTGATAACCCACTCCAGATTTTGGAGGGCGATAACTTGCCACTCGGTTATGCCACTGAGTCCACTTATGTGAACCCAGCTAAAGGCCGCAAAACCAATGTTGAGGATTTCGCTGGCCTACTTGCAAAGTATGAGGCTGATGTAAAAGTCCAGTATTTTGCAATTAATATGGATCTCCAGTATCCTGTTACAGTGTCCTATACACAGCTCAAAAAAGCCTTTATGAGCTGGGATGCACTAGAACGCTTTATTGATGGCCTATCACTAAGTTTGTACAACGGCGCTAAGAACTTGATCGGTGGGGCATATCTAAAGAACCAAGTACAGTATCAGGTTGTTAACGGTGTAAATTCTGAGGCAAACGCCAAAGCATTTGTTACCAAGATGAGGGAACTTTACCTCAATATGCAAATGCCAAGCACCAAATACAATGCATGGGCAAAGGTTGGCGGTTACGGCAAGCCAGTAATCACTTGGAGCTTGCCAGAGGATCTTGTCTTTGTTATTCGCAACGACATTTTGGCATACATTGATGTTAATGTACTTTCCAGCTCGTTTAATATTTAGAAGAG
>CALAQQ010000174.1 GCA_937888485.1 uncultured Clostridia bacterium | reverse complement strand
CCTTAGTGCCGTGGAGTTCGATATCTCTCTGTACTGTCTTGATACGAGCGATATCCTTTTTAACGGCACTGATTCGCATGGGGTTGTCGAGCTGGTTTACGGCCTGCTGAAAGCGCAATTTGAACAGCTCATCCTTCAGCTCTACAAGCTTAGCATCCAGCTCTGCGGCGGAAAGTTTTCTGATTTCACTGGCTTTCATTACTGCTCACCACCCATTTCTTCTTTAGTTACAAATTTACATTTGATAGGAAGCTTCATAGCTGCAAGACGCATAGCTTCCTGAGCAAGTGCTCTGTCAACACCGGCGATTTCGAACATAACTCTGCCGGGCTTAACAACTGCTACCCAATATTCGGGAGAACCTTTACCGGAACCCATTCGGGTTTCAGCGGGCTTCTCTGTGATGGGCTTATCGGGGAATATGTCAATCCAAACCTTACCGCCTCTCTTGATGTATCTTGTCATAGCGATACGGGCTGCTTCGATCTGGTTTGAGGTAATCCATGCGGGTTCAAGAGCTACAAGGCCGAAATCACCGTAAGCGATCTTGTTACCTCTGGTAGCCTTACCCTTAAGTCTGCCTCTCTGCACTCTTCTGTGCTTAACGCGCTTAGGTAAAAGCATTACTTGTTACCTCCTTCTCTGCGTCTTCTGGGGCGTGAGTTGCTTCTTGTTTCGTGAAGAACTTCGCCTCTGTAAAGCCAAACCTTAACACCGATTCTGCCGTAAGTTGTTTTTGCTTCTGCAAAACCGTAGTCAATGTCAGCTCTGATTGTCTGAAGGGGAATTGTACCTTCCTTATAAGTTTCCGAACGAGCGATTTCAGCGCCTGCAAGACGGCCTGAAGCCTGAATCTTGATACCTCTTGCGCCGAGCTTCATTGCTCTGCCGATTGCCTGCTTAAGAGCGCGGCGATAGGAAACTCTTCTTTCGAGCTGAGCAGCGATGCTCTCAGCTACGAGCTGTGCGTTAAGGTCGGGCTGCTTGATTTCGATGATGTTGAGGGAAACCTCTTTGCCGCCGAGCTTCTTTTCGCAAAGGCTCTTGAGCTTTTCGATTTCTGCGCCCTGTCTGCCGATAACCATACCGGGCTTTGCACAGTGGATGTTGATGTAAACGCGCTTAGCGTCGCGTTCAATTTCAACCTTGGGAACGCCTGCGGGAGCAAGCTTCTCGAGAAGGTACTCACGAAGTTCGTAATCTTCAACAAGATTATCAGCGAACTTGTTGGGAGCTGCATACCAGCGAGATTCCCAGTTCTTAATAACACCGATTCTTAAACCGGTAGGATTAATTTTCTGTCCCATTGTTTAACCTCCTCCTTGCTTATTCCATTTCCTTGAGCACAAGGGTGATGTGAGATGTTTTCTTGTTTATACGGAAAGCTCTGCCCTGTGCTCTGGGTCTGATTCTCTTGAGAGTAGGACCCTGGCATACGCTGCATTCTGCAACGTAGAGACGGCTTACGTCCATATTATGATTGTTTTCAGCATTAGCCATAGCTGATTTTAAAAGCTTCATCAAGGGTTCACACGCGGCCTTGGGCGTGTACTTGAGAATAGCCATTGCCTTTTCTGCAGGCTGATTGCGGATGAGATCAAGCACAATCTGAACCTTGCGGGGCGCAATACGGATATAAGTTGCTTTTGCTGTTGCAACTGCCATATCTGACATTATTAATACACTCCTTTCGCCGATTATTTACCGTTGTTTGATGTTTTTGAACCTGCATGACCTCTGAAGGTTCTTGTAGGTGCAAATTCGCCGAGCTTGTGGCCTACCATGTCTTCTGTTACATAAACAGGAACGTGCTTACGTCCGTCGTGAACAGCAAATGTGTGGCCGACAAAGTCGGGGAAGATTGTGGATGAACGGCTCCAGGTCTTAAGAACCTGCTTCTCACCGTTTTCATTCATCTTCTGAACTCTTTCGAGCAGTTTAGGCTGCACAAAAGGTCCTTTTTTAACGCTTCTGCCCATTATTATCTGCTCCTTTCACTTACTTGTCGTTACGACGCTTTACGATAAGCTTGTCGGACTGTTTCTTGGTGTTTCTGGTCTTGTAACCGAGAGCGGGCTTGCCCCAGGGAGTAACAGGACCGGGTCTACCGATGGGTGACTTACCTTCACCACCGCCGTGGGGGTGATCGCAGGGGTTCATAACTGAACCGCGGACTGTAGGTCTCCAGCCCATGTGACGCTTACGTCCTGCCTTACCGATCTTAACGTTTTCGTGGTCGGTGTTGCCTACCTGGCCGATTGTAGCCATGCAGTTTGCAGGAACATTGCGAAGCTCGCCCGAGGGAAGTCTGAGAAGTGCATAAGCGCCTTCCTTAGCCATAAGCTGAGCGGAGTTACCTGCTGCTCTTGCAAGCTGGCCGCCTCTGCCGGGATAGAGCTCAACGTTGTGAACAACTGTACCAACGGGGATGTTTGTGAGGGGAAGTGCGTTACCTGCCTTGATGTCGGCGCCTGTGCCGGCAACAACGGTATCGCCTACCTTCAAGCCTGCGGGCTGAAGGATGTATCTCTTTTCGCCGTCTTCATACTGAAGAAGTGCGATGAAAGCTGAACGGTTGGGATCGTATTCGATTGAAGCAACCGTTGCGGGAATATCGAACTTATCTCTCTTGAAATCGATAATACGATACTTTCTTCTTACGCCGCCGCCGCGATGACGAACGGTGATTCTTCCGTAGCTGTTACGTCCGCTGTTCTTCTTGAGTGAAACAAGAAGGCTTCTTTCGGGAGCAACCTTTGAGAGCTCGGAATAATCTGTAGTCGACATGTTACGTCTTGCGTTTGTGGTCGACTTATAAACCTTAATAGACATTTTTCTACACTCTCCTTATAGCGGCTTTGCGGAGCAATGTCATTCTCCATACTTTACCGCCGGATTTTGGTTACTTTATTTTATACTTTATAAAGTAGTGATTACATCATACCGTCGAAGAACTCGATTGTCTTGGAGTCTTCGGTAAGAGTAACGATTGCCTTTTTCTTGGAAGCTGTGAAGCCTTCGAAACGGCCGTATCTTCTGAGCTTGCCGTCAACGTTGATGGTGTTAACCTTAGCAACCTTAACATCGAAAAGCTCTTCAACTGCCTTGGCAATTTCAATCTTGTTTGCATCCTTGGCAACCTCGAAGGTGTACTTGCGGTCTGCAATGCCGTCCATGCTGTTTTCTGTGATGATGGGACGGAGGATGATATCCTGTGCTAATCTGCTCATGCGTAAACCTCCTCGATCTTGCTTACGGCATCCTTAAGAACTACAACTGTGTCGCAGTTAAGGAGGTCATAAACGTTGAGTGTTGAGGCGAGAGTTGTCTTAACGCCAGCAATGTTGCGAGCTGAACGATAGATGATATCATTCTTCTCGGGAAGAACGAAAAGAACCTTCTTGCCTGTTTCAAGTGCGTTAACAACCTTAACCATTTCCTTGGTCTTGATTGCATCGAGATTAAGTGAATCAAGAACGATAAGCTCGTTGTCTGCAAGCTTTGCAGAGAGAGCTGACTTGATAGCAAGTCTTCTTACCTTCTTGTTTACGTCCTTGTGATAATCACGAGGCTTGGGTCCGTGAGCGATACCGCCGTGATACCACTGGGGAGCTCTTGTTGAACCCTGTCTTGCGCGGCCTGTGCCCTTCTGTCTCCAGGGCTTCTTTCCGCCGCCGCTTACTTCTGCTCTGGTAAGAGTAGACTGTGTACCCTGACGCTGATTTGCAAGGTAGCTGACTACGCAGAGATGCATAGCAGGGATGCTGGGCTCGATACCGAAAATGCTGTCTGCAAGTTCCATATCGGCGAGAGCCTTACCAGCCATGTCAAAAACTTTAACTTTAGCCATTTTTTCTACTCCTTTCCTTATGCTTTAACTGAATTGCGGATAACAACGATTCCGCCCTTGGGGCCGGGAATAGCGCCCTTGATAGCGATGAGGTTGTTTTCTGCGTCTACTTTAACTACGTCAAGATTCTGGATTGTAACTTTTTCGCAGCCAAGGTGACCTGCAAGCTTCTTTCCCTTATAAACTCTTGAGGGGTCGGAGCAAGCACCGAGTGAACCTGCATGTCTTGCAACAGGACCGGTACCGTGGGATTCCTTGAGTCTGGAGAAGTTCCATCTCTTGATTGAACCGGCAGTTCCTTTACCTTTGCTTGTGCCTGCTACGTCAACTTTTTCGCCTGCTGCAAAGATGTCTGCCTTGATTGTGTCGCCCACATTAAGTTCACCTTCGAGCTTGAACTCTTTGAGTGTCTTCTTGGGAGCTACGTCAGCCTTCTTGAAGTGGCCCATCATGGGTTTATTCACGCGCTGAACTTTTACGTCGCCGAAGCCGAGCTGAACTGCTTCATAACCGTCGTTTTCGATTGTCTTCTTCATAACGACTGTGCAGGGACCTGCTTCAACTACTGTTACGGGAACTACGTTTCCCTTTTCGTCGAAGATCTGTGTCATACCGATCTTCTTGCCGATGAGTGCTTTCTGCATATTGCTTTCCTCCTGTTAGGTTATTGGTTGACTTTCGCCAACATGACCTGCATATGTTGAAATTAAAGTTTAATTTCGATTTCAACACCTGCGGGAAGCTCAAGACCTGTCAGAGCTTCAACTGTCTTAGCTGAGGGTCTGATGATGTCGATAAGCCTTTTGTGTGTTCTCTGCTCAAACTGTTCGCGGCTGTCCTTATACTTGTGAACAGCACGAAGGATGGTTACGACTTCCTTCTCTGTGGGAAGGGGAACGGGACCTGATACCTGAGCACCTGTTCTCTTTGCTGTCTCAACTATCTTTTCCGCTGCCTTGTCAACAAGGCTGTGGTCATAGCCCTTGAGTCTGATTCTGATCTTTCCCTTAACTGCCATGTGGAACGCCTCCTTAAATAATTGGCGGGCTGCAAATTCGTGAAAACCGACCCGGGTGTTTCAACCCGTCCGATTTTAAAAACCGGAAAAACATATTTCCGGGTAGCTTTCGCATTTGCACATAGTTATCCCCGCAACAAGGCTGCCCGGGAACGGCAAACCTTTAGCAAGGACACAAATCGCCCGGTTTAAAATCGGACATACTCCGCAGAAATTTCCCGCTTCGTCGAGCGGCCACCTCCTGCATCAACGCATATCTGCATGGTTTTCTGTTGCTTTCGGGCATACTTACCCCTTTTCCAGAAACCGTGCTTTGTTATAATAACATCATCTGTCAATAATGTCAATAGTTTTTTACAATTTTTTTGAAAAATTTTTGCCCGAAAACCTAAGCATATCAAGGGTTTTGGCGCTTTAACGCAGTGAACCGATAATCCTCCGTAAATGCACATATATAAAATGTATATATAATATATATTTATTTCCACAATATAATGTGTAGTCCGGATATTCTCTCCCCAATGTACAGAAAATAAATTTCTTGCTATTATTGCTCGAACATGGTAAAATAATTATAATATCACACAGCGAAAGGAGAATAATTATGATTGGTCTCGGCAAATGGGCATGTAACGTTAACACAATGTTTTTCTCAGGCGAAGTTAAAATAAAGGTTTTTGACAACAACGGTGAATACGGTTTTGAACTTGATATCCCCGGAATAGACATTCCTGACATCGAAATCAAAAGCGTTGAAGAAGACGGCGATTCGATTTATGCCGTTGCAAGAACATCCCTCCTCCCCGGCAAGGATGTTGAACTCAACATAGATTTCGACGGCGATGAATTTGACGGCTTCCTCAAAATCCCCTTCATCGGTAAGGTTAAATTCAAAGACGGTCACAGAATAGAAGAATAAAAAAAATACGGCGCACTTCAGAAATGAAGTGTGCCGTTTTTTCACAAAAAGGTGCACTGCCGGATGTGTGCAGCATCCGGCAGTGCATTGGGGAAAGAGAAAATAAAAATGAAAAAAGAAGTTGTCAAATTAAATAAATAAAAAAATACACATTGTCAAATAAGTTTTTGACAATGTGTATAATATTGTATAATTGCTTTGTTTGTGTTGTAGAAATGTTAACAAATTGTAAACAAATGATGTATTTGAATCAAATTTGTTCAATTTTTACTTAGTTTTCGCTGTTTTGTTCCAAAAAAGCTTTAAAGCCTTTGTATGCCATATAGACATCGAGCTTTGAAACTACTTCAAAGGGTGCATGCATCGAAAGAACGGGAACACCGACATCAACAACCTCAACACCGAGATTTGCAACATATTTTGCAACTGTTCCGCCACCGCCTTCGTCAACCTTGCCGAGTTCGCCCGTCTGCCATGAAACACAAGCGTTATCAAAGATTGTGCGCACCTTCGACATGAACTCTGCATTCGCATCGTTGGTACCGCCCTTTCCTCTCGAGCCTGTATATTTTGTAACAACGATACCCTTGTTGAGGTAAGCCGCATTGAGTTTGTCGTGAACAGAAGGATAAGTGGGGTCGAAACCTGCGTTTACATCTGCAGAAAGGCATTCCGATGCTCTGAGAACATCTCTGCCCTCAAGACCCTGAGTTTTTGCGATATCGGCAATAAAATGCTTGAGGAATGCAGAATGAAGACCTGTATTGCCGTCTGAACCTGTTTCTTCCTTGTCAGTGATAACGGTAACAGATGTGAATTCGGGATTTACGGTATCGATTTCAGCCATAACCGAAGGATAGGCACACACTCTGTCATCATGACCGTATGAGCCGATCATGCTTCTGTCAAAACCGATGTCCGATGCCTTGTAAGCGGGAACTGCTTCGAGTTCTGCGGAAAGGAAATCCGCTTCAACTATACCGTATTTTTCGTTGAGAAGCTTCATGATGTTGAGCTTCACCATCTCGCTGCCCTTGTCTTTTCCGAAAGGACGGCTTCCGATGAGAATATTGAGATTTTCACCCTCAATAGCCTCGCCGAGAGGTCTGTTTGCCATTTTTTTATCGAGATGAGGAAGAAGGTCCGTAACAACAAACTGAGGATCGCCGTCATCTTCGCCTATGCAGACATTAACGCATGAACCGTCGCGGCGGTAAATGACACCGTGGAGAGAAAGAGGTGTTGCAGTCCACTGATATTTCTTGATTCCGCCGTAGTAATGAGTTTTGAAAAGAGCAAGCTCCGAATCCTCATAAAGGGGATTGGGTTTGAGGTCAAGACGGGGTGAATCAATGTGGGAAGCAACGATTTTTGCACCGTTTTCAAGTCCCTTTTCACCAAAAGTGCAGAGAATGAGCGCCTTTGAACGGATAACGGAATAAACCTTGTCGCCTGCCTCATAAACCGCATCGGGATTGAAGGATTTATAACCGTTTCTTTCGGCAAGTTCCTTTACAAAAACAACAGCCTCGCGCTCGGTTTTGCAGCTGTCGAGGAAATCTTTATAGCCCTCGCAAAAATCATCCGCAACAGCGATTTCATCATCTTCACATGTATAAGAAGCATGCTGTGCCGAATAAAAAAGTTCTTCCTTGAGCAATTCTGCCTGAGTTTTTTCGCACATATCAATTTTCCTTTCCAATCAAATAAAATTTATCTGTTCAGCTAAATCTTTTCCGTCATTATTAATAATGATATCCGATTTTTCGATATAATATTCCGTCGGCGGCTGTGCATTCATGCGAAGAAGCGCATCATTTTCCGAAATTCCGTCACGGTTCATGATTCTTTCAAGACGGATATTTTCGGGTGCAACAATGCTGACTGTTTTATCGCAAATACATGCAAGCGGACTGTCAAAAAGCAATGCCGCATCGATAACTGCCGCCTTTGCACCGTTTTCATATTCCTTATGTATCAGCTCTATTGCAAGACGGGTTATTTCGGGATGGGTTATGGCACTGAGCTTCGCCGTACCCTCTTTGGTTGCGAATGCTCTTCTGGCAAGCTCACGTCTGTCAAGAACACCGTCAACGATGATATCTTCGCCGAATTCCTTGCAGAGCATGGAAACCACTTCGGGGTTTCGGACAGCTTCTCTTGCGAGAACATCGGTATCAACAATTGCGCATCCCTTTTCTTCGAGAATTGCCGCAACCGTTGTTTTGCCTGAACCCGTCTGACCCGTAAGACCGATGACGGGGATTTTTATGTCAAGGTCGATAACTC
>CALAQQ010000173.1 GCA_937888485.1 uncultured Clostridia bacterium | reverse complement strand
AGATTGCTTCATAGCCTGCGCTTACGGTTTTTCTTGCTTCTTCAAGACCCATTCTACCGAAAGAAGTATTGAAACGGTTC
Organism: uncultured Clostridia bacterium; assembly: GCA_937888485.1. Lineage (GTDB taxonomy): Bacteria > Bacillota > Clostridia > Oscillospirales > Acutalibacteraceae > CAG-177. The sequence continues at coordinate 2,489 of CALAQQ010000173.1, read as the reverse complement.
ATTTCATCAATAACAAACTTTGAAATTTCAATATTCTGATTGAAAGCAACCGCATCCTTATATGCTTTCTTGGCAGCTTTCTTTTCTTCTTTGGATGAAGCGTTTTTCTTAGCAGCTTTAAATTCTTTAAGATTCTTCGGCTGTGCGTTTTCAAGCTCATTTGCTTCTTTGATTATTTCAATCGCTTCAACAAGGTCTTTATCCTTAAGAACACCGTTGCCGTAATCTTCAAACAGTGCACGGATTTTGAGAACCTTAATCATACCCTGCTGCTTGATTTCCGAAAGGTCATAGAAGAAATAGGGAATAACATTTATCAGAGCACCTATAACGGATGCACCAACCAAAACCCCGAGAGCTCCTATAAAGGTTTCACGGTCATAAAGAACATTATAAATATTCGTCGGGTCTTCAAGCGAACCCTCTTGAGCAATGATAGAATCATAAAGCCTTGCGTAGTTTTCCTCATTGATACCCACAACCTCATAAATTGCAGGAACAACAGAGCTTGTTATCATTGTTATTATGCTGCCGATAAGACCGACTGCGGCAAACATACCGTCGATTCTTTCACCTGTGATATACTGCTGATAGTCACGGATATCACCGTTGAGGCTGGGTGTAAGAATGTGTGCAAACGAACCGACAAGAGCATTGAACCAGAGGCAAATCATAACAAGCCATATCATAATGCTCATATCCGCATGCTTTATAACCGGATAAATTGCAGCAATAAAAACAATGTTGAGTGCGTTGGTAAGAATAAGAGTGTTTCTCTTGCCTATTTTTTTAATAGAAAGCGGTGCAAGAAGCATGCCCCAAAGAGATGCGTTGCCGTAAATTGTAACGATAAGCGAATATTCACCGCCGGTGCAAGCGTGCTGATATGAATAAAGCCAATTGAGAATACTGTTGTATGCACTTTCAAGGAAACCGAGCCATGTTGCAAGAGAAATAATCCAGAAATATTTATTCTTTGCAACAGCACGAAGAGCATCGGTAAACTTAATCTGAACGGAATGCGTTTTTGCCTGAACGATTTTTTCCTCTGTGTTAACATAAACGATAACACTCAAAAGGAAACCGATAATAAGAATGGGAGGCCAAATATAACGATAAATTCTCAAATCATTAAGGTTATCCGTTCCTACAAGCTGTGCTGCAAGAATCGGAATTATCGCATTTGTGATTGTAGGTGCAAGAGAGTCCGTAACCGCCTTTATTGATGAAACATTTGCACGTTCCTGAGTATTGGGAGAAAGAACCACAATAAAATTATCATATGCATCATAAAGGAAATTATAGAAAAACTGGAAACCGATATTGAACAGAAGAACAACCACGCATTTAAGGACCTGGCTTTCCATCTTTTCATACGGCATCCAGAAATATGCGATTGCAAGAACCACCGTAGGTAATCCCATTGAAATAATGTAAGGCCTGTATTTACCTTTTCGGTTTTTGGCATTATCTATAATATACGCTCTGAACATTGTAAGCGGAAAGCTTAAAAGAACAGCTATGACATATATCAAATACATATTCATCGGGCTTATACCAATAGTATTTCCGACAAAGTAGTTTGTTGCAGAAAGCAGAACTGCCGATACGCAGGTGATGATAAACTTAACACCTATTCCGCCGCCTGCAAGAGATGCTATTTCCTTAAAAGTCATGTAGTTGCCGAGAGGCGGTGTTTTCCAATAGGTTTTAACCTTTGAAAAACCTTCTTTTACTGTTCCGACCAGATTCATGTTTTTCCTCCTATCAATTTATATTTTTTCTATTATATCAAAACATATAAAAAAATGCAACACGATGTAGCGTTTTTGTGCGAAATTCAATTTTCTTTTTTTCCTTGACGGAGACGGGACATTTTGATATTATTAATATGTATATTTTAATAGGAGTGGTAAACATGGAAAATATAAAACTCGCAATAGAAAACGCACAGACCGCTTTGGGTATTGAATTCGGTTCCACAAGAATAAAGGCTGTTCTTATCGGCAAAAACCATGAGCCTCTCGCCTCGGGAAGCTATGACTGGGAAAACAGCTATGATAACGGTGTTTGGACATATCCTCTTGAGCAGGTGTGGGAAGGTCTTCAAGGCGCATTTGCAAAGCTTAAGGCAAACGTTCTTGAAAAATACGGTGTTAAGCTCACATCTGTCGGTGCTCTCGGTATCAGCGGCATGATGCACGGCTATCTTGCATTTGACAAAGACGGAAATCTTCTTGCACCTTTCAGAACATGGAGAAATACAATAACAGCAAAAGCTGCCGAAGAACTCAGTGCGCTCTTCGATTTCAATATCCCTCAGCGTTGGAGTATCGCTCATCTTTATCAGGCTATTCTCAACGGTGAAGAACACGTTAAAGATGTTGATTTCATTGCAACTCTTGCGGCTTATGTTCATTGGAAATTAACAGGAAACAAGGTTATCGGCGTCGGCGAAGCATCGGGTATGTTCCCCATCGACAGCGAAA
>CALAQQ010000172.1 GCA_937888485.1 uncultured Clostridia bacterium | reverse complement strand
TTAAAAATCTGCTGAACCTGTTGTTCTGGGGAAGGGGAGAACATCACGGATATTTGAAATGCCGGTTAAATACATAACAAGTCTTTCGAATCCGAGACCGAATCCGCTGTGCTTGACACCGCCGTAGCGACGAAGGTCAAGATACCAGTCATAGTCTTTGGGGTCAAGACCGAGTTCCTTGATTCTTTCTTCAAGAAGATCAAGGCGTTCCTCTCTCTGGCTTCCGCCGATGATTTCGCCAATGCCCATAACAAGGCAATCGCAGGCGGCAACGGTTTTTCCGTCATCGTTTAGGCGCATATAGAAGGCTTTGATTTCCTTGGGGTAATCGGTAACAAAAACGGGCTTTTTGAAAATCTTTTCGGTGAGACAGCGTTCATGTTCTGTCTGCAAATCGCATCCCCATTTAACTTTATATTCGAATTCGTTGTTGTGTTCTTCAAGAAGCTTTACTGCCTCTGTATAAGTTACTCTTCCGAAATCGGAATTTGCAACTGCGGTAAGTCGCTCAACCAGCTCCTTGTCAACAAATTTATTGAGAAATTCAATTTCCTGCGGACAGTTATCAAGAACATATTTTATTACGAATTTAATCATAGCTTCCGCAACATCCATATCGTCGGAAAGCTCTGCAAAAGCCATTTCGGGCTCAATCATCCAGAATTCAGCTGCATGACGTTGTGTATAGGATTTTTCAGCTCTGAAAGTCGGACCGAAGGTGTAAACCTTACCGAAGGCAAGAGCCATTGTTTCTGCTTGAAGCTGACCCGAAACCGTAAGATATGCAGGCTTCTGGAAGAAATCCTCGCTGTAATCAACTTCACCGTTTTCTGTTTTCGGAAGATTATCCATATCGAGGGTTGTTACTCTGAACATCTCACCCGCGCCCTCACAGTCACTGCATGAAATGAGTGGAGTGTGTGCATAAACAAATCCTTGGTCGATAAAGAATTTATGAATTGCATATGCCGCAACAGAACGGATTCTGAAAGCTGCGCTGAAAAGGTTTGTGCGGGGTCTGAGATGTGCAATTGTTCTCAGAAACTCAACCGAATGTCTTTTTTTCTGAAGCGGATAATCGGGAGTTGAGGTTGCTTCGATTGATATCACGTCGGCATTGATTTCAAAAGGCTGATTAGCCTGAGGAGTAAGCAGGACTCTGCCTGTAACTTTTATTGCACCGCCGACATTGAGCTTTGCGATATCTTTATAGTTTTCAAGTTTGGCAGCCTCAAAAACAACCTGAACGCTTTTGAAACAGCTTCCGTCGTTGAGTTCGATAAATCCTATTGCTTTTGAATCACGCAGAGTTCTTATCCAGCCGTAAACCGTAACTGATTGGTCAGCATAATTTTCGGGATTTTCAAAAAGTTTTTTTATTTCAAGTCTTTCCATGTTTTCACCTTAAACCGTGAGTTTGTCGATATTCTTTTCGAGAATGGTGACGCTTATTCCGTTGACATTCATGATTTCTTCAATGCTTCGGAATCTGCCGTTTTCTTCTCTGTAATCAATGATTGCCTGCGCCTTCTTTTCGCCGATAAGTTCAAGCTGTGACAATTCTTCAAGGGTTGCTGTGTTGATATTGACTTTTCCAATCACGACAGCGGTTGTTCTGACCGTTGATTCGGTTGATATCGGTGCAGCTTCAAGAGAGTTGTACTTCGGAGAATCAAACACCGAATAAAGAAGCACGCATGAAGCGATGACAAGTGCAGCGGCAATCAGCAGTATTTCGTGTTTTCTGTCGCTCATATCAGAAGTTGGAGCCGTTCCATCCCCAATGATTTGCTTCTTCATATTTGATATAGATGTTAGCCCTGTCAATGCCGAGTTCTTCGTTGACTATCTCGGAAAGTGCGGCTGTAAGTCTGTCATATGCGGCATCCGAGGTTGTTCCGAAAAGACTGACTTCGAGATATGCATAATCTTCACTGCAGTCACCCTTGAAATACATATCAATATTGTCTTCAAATGCAAGCATGAGCCATGCTTCGCTTTTTCCGGGAATAAGTGCAATTGCCTGGCCGAGTTTTGACTTGAGATTATCTTTGTTTTCAGCTGTAAGTTCTTTGCTGACTGTTGTTCTTATATAAGGCATGATTTTTCCTCCTTAGTTAACTCTTAAAAAGTTTCTTGCTTCAACAACAACGCCGAGTACGGAATAATCGGTGTTGGTATAGTTTACATATATTCTTGCGCCGGTATCGTATTCCGTGCAGAAAATACCGTCTTCAACCTCGGAATGGTTGGTGATTCTTGCATCACGAAGGTCATTGAGTGCTTCGTTTGCTTCGGTATAGAATTCTGCGGCGGCATTAATGGTGTTGTCATAATAGAATTTGTCGTTTTCGGTTCTGCCTATAACAGGTTCATAGTTCCATTCAAAATGAGGACATGCACCGTATTCAATATTTTTAAGAAGAGTTTCGCGAAGGTTAATTCCTGTGTTGATGGGTTCGCCTGCATAATCGGCAATTCCGTGAAGAATAAGCTGAACAAAGGGTACGGCAAGGTATGCACCGCTCTGCGCAACGCTTGTTCCGAGCGGAATATTGATAACAGAGTCGATATTTTTCAGCATGTAGAAATTGCCTTTTACCGTCATTGTTGAATGACCTGTTGAAAGGGGAGCGATTGCGGAATGTATTGTTTCAGCTGCTTCATCTCTGAGCATACCGTCGGATGAAAAGTCCGAATAAAGAACCGAACCTGCATCGTTAAGGCAGAATCCTGAGAATGCGTGATATCTTGTATTGCTGAGTACCGTTGCAACAATATTCTTCAGTTTTTTGAGATTTCTGAGCTGTCTTTCACTGACTGTTTCATCCATGAATTCAACAAGTGCGTTTTCGGGAGTGAATGATGCGGTGTGTTTTTGAATATTTGTAGCCGATGCACCGGAAAATCCGCTTGATGAGGAGAGAAGATTGATGTCGAGGAAAAGACTCATTTTCTGTGACTCGACATATTCGTAAAGTTCGCTCAGATTCTGTGTTCCTCCAAGACGGAGCATGATATCCGAAGAAGCTATGTCTTTTGAATCCAGACCGCCGCTGAATGCACCGGTATATCTTATGCTGATGTTGTTGATTCCCTTGTTTTTCATTCTTGTCAGCATGTCCGTTGCCTGGTCGAAATTTGTAAGATTTGAAAGATATGTCACAGGTCCGAGAGTTTTCTTTGCGCTGCCGGTAAGAGTGAGATAAAACGGCATATAATCTTCCGTTTTAACCGTTCTTGTTGAAAGAACAGAGTTTCTTATAAGCTGTTCACGGCATGCGGACGCAAGACCTGCATAGGTTGCGTTGCTTCCTGCAAGAAAACGGTAACAGAGCGATATTTCGCTGACGGTTGATGACTTCGAAACATAAAGCGTATCGTTTTCATGATTTATCGGAGTGATGTTGAATGACGGATATACAATGTTGTATTCACTGATTTGAGTTGCTTTCTTAGCGTTAACCGAAGCAACGGCATCTCCGTTTTCAATCAGAGAAACGAAGGCTGTATTGCCGTGTTTTATTCCGAATGCGGGAACAATTGCACTTTCTGTGTTTTCTTCTTTTTCTGATGAAGGGTCGCTTCCGTAAATGTCAAATGAAAGCGATTCAAAGGATTCATCATAGATTGATGTTCTGATTATGGCACCGCAACCATCGGGAACAAGAAGAAAATCACCGTCGCGGGTATCATTATATGCACCGAAATAATTGAGAAGTTCAATGTCCTCAATATATGCATCGGGATTTCCTGTTATATTCGTGTTTGTGCAGCTGACGTTCATACTGCCGTCTTTGAGAGAAACCTTTAACGTAACATTGAAGCCTATATCGGTTTTTTCATATGACGTTTTAACGGCTGTATCTTCATTGGCAAAAATGTCAAAAAGAAATGCTATACCGTTATCAATGGGATAATATGATGCTTTTCCGTACGCAACAGAGTTATCCTGTGAATTGAGATAGTAAATATCCGTTCCGCCAAGAACTTTCAGCGAAACCATGCTTGCATCTGTAATAAGTTTTTCACCGTCGGCGATTTTATTCAGCAGGGGAAGAACACTCCATATCTGATTCTGTGTTGTTTCCAGAATGCCGAATGAGTTTGTACGCGGGTCAACAAGAAGCTCGATAAGACCCGATGTTGCAGCTTTGACGGAAAAACTTTCTTCACTTTCCGAGTAGTGTATTGAAGCATCATCGGAAAGATTCGTGATTATATTGCTCTCTGCATCGGATTTGATAGCCTTAACACCGCTTTCCTCCTGCTTTGAACAAGAAGAAAAGCAGCCTGATGTAAGGCAGAGGCATATAATAAGCGAAATAAGCTTTATAAATATTTTTCTTGAATTATTGTTTGTTATCATAATATTTGGAATCCTTTGAAACTTCAAAAGTAAATATAACGCCGTTTTCAACATTGTTAACGCCGCATTTGCATGAGTGGGCGGTCATGATACTTTTTACGATTGAAAGACCGAGACCGAAACGGTTTTCACTTCTGCCGTGAGCTTTGTCTGCTCTGTAGAAGCTGTCCCAGAGTTCGGGAAGGTCATGCTCCGCAATGTTATCACCTGTGTTGAAAATGCCGATTTCAATAAAACCGTCATTTTCTTTTGCTGTTATTCTGATTATTTTTTCACCCGAGCAGTGTGAAACGGCGTTCGTGATGTAATTCTTAAGAACAATTTCAATTTTATCTTCCTGAGCGTAACACATGAGGTCGCCGGGTATTTCATTGATAACGGTTATACCGTTCTGTTCAAAAAGGAGAGAAAGATGCGTGATGAGCGATTGCACTTTTGTGCCGATACTGAAATAATCCGGAGTAAAGGGTTGCGCACCGCTTTCGAGTTTTGAAAGTTCAAGAAGCTCAACAACGAGCGCATTCATTTTTTGACTTTCATCATTTATAATCTGGCAATATTCCTTTATAACCTCAGGGTCGTCGCTGATACCTTCGCAAAGACCTTCTGCATATCCGGAAATGATTGCAATTGGTGTTTTAAGTTCATGAGAAACATTGTTGATGAAAGATTTGCGGGCGTTGTCAAGTTGATGTCGTTTTTCAATGTCTTTTTCAAGACGGAGGTTTTTATCCTTAAGGTCCATAAGAGTAGCATCAAGTGTTGTTGAAAGTGTGTTGATGCTTGAACCGAGCTCGCCTATTTCATCTTTTCCGTAATTATCGCATTTCCGTTCAAAATTCAGTGCTGCCATGTCTTTTGTTATATCGTTCATTTCAACAAGCGGTTTGGTGAATCTTGCAACCAACAGATAAAAAAGAACGGACATAATCATTATCATCAGTATGCTCAGTAACGAATATACATTTCCCGCAACGCTGACGATGTTTTCAACATCCGCAACGGCTGAATAAGCATAGAGCATATCGCCTGAATCAATCGCCTGGTTGAAAACAAAATATTCTATGTTTGCAATGGATTGTTTCATTATGCGGAAGTTATCGGATTCAACAGCATTTTTGCGGTTTTCTGTGAGTTTAAGAGTGGAATACAGCGAATTTGAACTGCCGGCTGAGAAATGCTCACTTCCGTAAACGGTGTTTCCGTTAGCTGTGCTGTAAGAAACGTAACCGTCAGGATTAATGAGTTCAATATCTATGTTATAGTCGCCTGCTATGGAATAGAGGTCAAAATAATAGGTTGAAGATTCAGGTACGCAGTTGTTTATTTCCTCTGCTGCGTCACGCATTGTATTATAAGTATGAAAAGAAAAAACTCTGAAAAGAATGGGAGTGCTGAATACTGCAATCATTGTCATGAACAGAATGAGTACTGCCGTTATCATTGCAAACAGCTTGATTCTTATTCTGCTGAGTCTGAACAGAGAGAATTTTCGTTTCAAGATTTCTCCACCTCAATTTTATATCCGACACCGTAAACCGTTTTAAGGTGTGCTTCACCCCAATCGCCGAGTTTTGTTCTGAGTCTTGCAACATGGGAGTCGACTGTTCTCGGGTCACCGACAAAATCAATGCCCCATATGCTGTCAAGAAGCTGTTCTCTTGAAAAAATTCTTCCGTGATTTTTTGCAAGCTTTACAAGAATATTATGCTCTTTGATTGTCAGTTCAACAGCTCTGAGGTTGTTTGTAACCGTATGAGCGGGAATATCTATAACAAGACCGTCAATGGATATAACATCGTCATTTTGGGGATTTGATGTTTTTGAACGTTTTAATATCGCTTCAACCCTTTTGACGAGAACACCCGGGCTGAACGGTTTTGTAACATAATCATCAGCACCGCTTTCAAAAGACATAAGTTCATCAAATTCCTGGCTCCTTGCGGTCAAAACAAGAATGGGAACAGAGCTTGATTCTCTGATTTTTCTTGTTACTTCCCAGCCGTCAGCTTCGGGCATCATAATGTCGCAGATAACAAGGTCAATGCTTCCGACAGAAAAGAATTTTTCGATAGCTTCTCTGCCGTCAACAGCTTCAATCGTTTCGTAACCTGCGTTTTTGAGGAAGTCGCACACAAGCCTTCTGATACGGGCTTCGTCATCGGCAACAAGAATTCTTTTCATGTTTTTCACTTCTTCCATACAAAGTAAAAATATACAAATATAATATCATACATTATATATATAAATCAATAGTAAAATTAGGAGATGCCTCTTTGCGGGAATAAATACGCCGACTTTTGTAAAAACTATGAAAATTTTTCAACATATGATTATTTTATTTGGGAATTATATAAATTTTAATAAAACTATTGTTTTAATCAGATAAATTTAGTATAATACATGAGTATTTATCTTGGGTCTTAAGGACCTTCTGAAAGGTGTGGTTAAATGCTCGGCAAATATGTCAGAGTAAGGGTTACTAACCCTATCCGCTCCGTAAACAGGCAATTCGGATTTGTCTATCAGCTTAATTTCGGCGCTATAGAAGGTAAAAAGCGTTACGACAGCATGTCCCACGGCGCATACATCATGGGTATCAATCATCCCGTAAGAACCTTCGACGGCAGAGTTATTGCCGCAATAAAAAGAGCAGACGGCAGCCCTACGGTTTACGTTGTTGCTCCGAAAAGCATGAGATTTATTTCCTACCAGATTGAAGATGCCGTTGCATTTGCGGAAAAAGGAAGAAACTATAAGCTTGAATGCCTTTATGAGCGTTCATGCGGTGCGGTAGTTTATCGCATTATCAACAATGAAGTCCGTTATCTTCTCATCAAAAATCGCCGCAGTACTCATTGGGGATTCCCGAAGGGTCACATTGAAAAGGGCGAAACCCATGAGCAGACAGCAATAAGAGAAGTGCTTGAAGAAACGGGTATCCATATTCAGATTGTGCCTCAGTTTGCTTCGAAATCAGAGTATACAATTCAGGGCAGGGTTGAAAAATCCGTAACAATATTCCTTGCAAAAACCAAAGATACTCAGACAACAATCCAGAGAGAAGAAATCGAGGATTACGTCTGGCTGAATTATGATAAAGCTATGGATACACTCCGTTTTATCAACGACAGAAATATACTTCAAAGCGCTCATGATTTTCTTGTTGAACAGAATCTTGTTGAGGAAGGTATACTGCAATGACAGAAGCCATTACAGATTATCTGGTCGGATTATTTCAAGGTACAATCCCCAAAGAACTCATAATATTCATAATTTCAATGTTCCCCGTTCTTGAACTCAGAGGCGGAATGATTGCCGCAAAGCTTCTTGACGTTGAGCTTCTGAAAGCTTTTGTTATCTGCTATCTCGGTAATATTCTTCCGATACCGTTCATTCTTCTTTTTATAAGAAGGATTTTTCAGTTTCTCAAAAGATTCAAAAAAATCGGCGGACTCATCGA
>CALAQQ010000171.1 GCA_937888485.1 uncultured Clostridia bacterium | reverse complement strand
GTCAGCATATCGTTAGGTCTTTGAAGATATGCTTACGGATGTTTTTTGTTTGGAGGCAACATGTATAAAAAACTCATAAACTATTTTACAAAAACGGAAATTGCTTTATGGCTCGGTTCTGTTCTGATGATTGTCATATCGTTCGTCATTTTTGACAGGGAGAATTATCTTAATTTTGCAGCATCTCTGATAGGCGTTACCTCGCTGATTTTCAACGCAAAAGGTAACCCTTTCGGTCAGTTTCTCATGGTAATTTTCAGTATTCTATACGGAATAATATCGTTTTCTTTCGCCTATTACGGTGAAATGATAACCTATGTCGGAATGACGGGTCCCATGGCGGCGTTTTCATTGATTTCATGGCTGAAAAACCCCTATAAAGGCAAAAAATCCGAGGTTGCAGTGAATCATATAAGCAAAAAGGAAACTGTTTTTATGCTGATTCTTACTCTTGTAATAAGTATTGTTTTCTATTTTATTCTCAGATATTTCAACACTGCGAATCTTTTTTTCAGCACACTTTCGGTGACTACAAGCTTTATTGCGGTCTATCTCACATTCCGCAGAAGCGCTTATTTTGCAATTGCATATGCCGCAAACGATATCATACTGATTATTCTCTGGATTATGGCAACCGTAACGGATATCTCATATCTTTCCGTAATAATCTGCTTTGCCGTTTTTCTTATCAATGACATCTACGGCTTTATAAACTGGAAAAGAATGTCCGAAAGACAGAAATCCGATATTGCCTTATTGTGAACGCTTTGATATAATGTTTTTAATAAAAAAATTAAGAGGTTCCGATGATCCGTTCAAAAGAAAATATAATAGGCATACTTGCCCATGTTGATGCGGGAAAAACCACGCTGACGGAAGCCGTGCTTTACAGAGCCGGTGCAATCCGTCGGCTTGGTCGTGTTGACAAAAAAGATTCATGGTTTGATTCCCACGAGCTTGAAAGAAACAGGGGTATCACGATTTTTTCAAAACAGAATCCGTTCTCTCTCGGTGAAAAGAAATTCACCCTTGTTGACACTCCGGGGCATGTTGATTTTTCTTCCGAAATGGAGCGCACTCTCGGAATCCTTGACTGTGCGGTGCTTGTTATCGATGGCGTAAGCGGTATACAGAGCCATACCGAAACAATATGGCAACTGCTCGGTGAATACTCTGTTCCTGTTTTCATTTTCATTAACAAAACCGACAGAGAAGGTGTTGACAAAACAGCGCTTATGACGGAAATCAAATCTCGGCTCGATTCTCAATGCATTGATTTCACGCAGGATAAAGAAAATCTTGACGAAGAATTATCGATGATAAGCGAAGATATGCTTGAAGCTTTTCTTGAAGGAAATGCAGATGAAGATTTCTGCACGAAAGAGATTTCAGAATCAATCTCCGAAAGAGCTGTATTCCCTTGTTTTTTCGGCTCTGCACTCCAGGATACCGGAGTTGATAAACTTCTTGATGCAATTGAAAAATATACCGTATGCAAAGACTATCCCGATGAGTTTTCCGCAAAAGTTTATAAAATTCTCCACGATAATCAGGGCAACAGACTGAGCTTCATGAAAATAACCGGCGGTAAACTGGCAATCAAACAATCACTCGGTGATGAAAAGATTGACCAGATCAGAATATATTCGGGTGATAAATCCGAAACCGTAAAGGAGATTTCAGCAGGCAGCGTTTGTGCCGTTACCGGACTTTCAACTGTTATGGCAGGCGAAGAAATAAACCTTGACGGTAAAACAAATGAAAAATCCCCGATGCTGAATCCCCTGCTTTCCGCACAAGTCATTATTACGGATTCAACGGACATACACACCGCATACAGAAATTTATCTCTCATCGGTCAGGAATTGCCTGAGCTTTCGGTTAAAATTTCCTCATATTCCGATGAAGAACAGATTCAGATAAGGGTCATGGGAAGAATTCAGCTTGAAATTCTGCAATCTCTCGTCAAAGAACGATTCGGAATGGATATAGATTTCGGACCGTGCAGAATTCTTTATAAGGAAACCGTCACTTCCCCCGTTATGGGTTACGGTCATTTTGAACCCCTCAGACACTATGCCGAAACACAGCTCCGCATAGAGCCTGCACCGAGAGGAAGCGGAGTTATAATTGAAAATGAATGCAGTCTCGAAGTTCTTGATTCAAATTTTCAGCACCTTATTCTTACTCACATCGCTGAAAAAGAGCATATCGGAATTCTGACGGGTTCACCTCTGACAGATGTCAAAATTATTCTCACCGCAGGACGTTCACACCTCAAGCATACCGAGGGCGGTGATTTCAGAGAAGCGACCTACAGAGCGATAAGACATGCTCTTGAAAAAGCAGACAATCTTCTTCTTGAGCCCTATTATTCATTCACTCTGCGAGTTCCGATAAATGCAATGGGCAGAGCGATTTCGGATATTCAACGCCTATGCGGTGAATTCGAGCCTCCCGAAATGACGGAAACTCAGGCGATAATCAAGGGAACGGGTCCGGTTTCGGAATTTATGAATTATCCCGAGGAGGTTATATCGTATACATCGGGAAAAGGCGTTATTACAATGCGTGAAAACGGCTACAAACCATGTCACAACGCAGAAGAAATTATAAAACAAATCGGCTACGAAAAAGAACATGATACGGACAATCCCTCCTCCTCAATATTCTGCTCACACGGTGCGGGATTTGAGGTCAAGTGGCAGGACGTTGACCAAATGAGACATATAAAATAGAAATGAGGTAATATTATGGCAAAAATCATCGGTGAAAAAATTCCAAATATCCCTTGGCAAGATAAACCCGAAGGATACAAATATCCCGTCTGGCGTTACAGCGGAAACCCCGTTATAACCCGTGATAATCTCTACATGGCAAACAGCATTTTCAATTCTGCAGTCGTACCCTACGGTGACGGCTTTGCAGGCGTTTTCAGGGTTGACGTTATGAGCCGTGACCATACACTTGTTGTCGGCTACAGCAAAGATGCCATCAACTGGGAGCTTGAAGAAAAGGTTATTTTCAGAGGCTACGACCCCAGACTCTGCCTCATTGACGGCAAATATTATCTTTCATGGGTAGAGAAAGCCGAAGAGGAAGCTGACATACTTGTCAATCGCCAGCATTGGTGTAGCCAGGTTTTCGCCGGCGACGAGGAAGAAATCCACCGCCAGGAAATACACCGCCGCATAGCAGAACGCCACGCCCAGCAGGAAGAGGAACACCGTCGCAGCAAAGGTCACACGGAACATCCGCCGTTCATGGTCGTACAGAGCAGGTTTGATGAACGCCCAGATCTGCCAGAAAACATAGGGGCTGGCCACCACCACGCCGGCAATGAAAGCTACCTTCATCTTCGTCATCAGCGCTGCGGACATTTCCGTATAGATCACCACGATGCCGCGCTCCACAATGGGGCCGGTAATAAACCCCATCAGCTGCTCAATGGCGACGTAAAACACAGCCACAAAAGCAATGGCGATGGCCGCCGCGCTCCGCAGCAAAATCTTTCGCAGCGCAACCAGGTGCTCCCCCAGCGACTGCGTATTCTGTTCCTGAGCCAAGGGAAGACCTCCTTCGTCATGCACAGCTGTGCTGATCATTCA
>CALAQQ010000170.1 GCA_937888485.1 uncultured Clostridia bacterium | reverse complement strand
CTTCAAAGCCTTCGGGGTAGTCCTTTGTTCCGCAGAAATCGAAATGGTCCATGCCGTACATGGTTTCAAAATAATACCATCTGCCCGGTTTTATCTTATTGCCCTTTTCGATTTCGGCTTCATAGCTGAGCGCCGTTTCGGCATCACATGACGGATATCGTGCCGATGCAAGAGGTACAATGCCGTCGTTGAGATACCAGTCACCCTCTATCTTTATTCCGTCAATCGTAAGACCCTTTGTCACGGCAATCATCGTTGACGAAATATAGAAAATCGGACTGAGACCCTTGTCGGCAATCTGATATCCGAGAAATTCCTTTGTGTTGGCGGTTGTGTATGAATAGTAATATGTATTCGGTGACAGCTTGATTTTTTTGTTGAGTTCCGCTGCGCCTCTTAAAGTCATATCATATCCGCAATTGTCATTGCTTGCGTAATAATTCCATATTCCGTCGATATTAAGTTTTGCACGCTTTTCGTTCTGTTTCGGTGTGACACCCATATGACCGAGCTGAAATGCAAAAACAAGAAATTCATTTCCGAAAATCATCCCCACCATATTAAGAGCTGCCGCCATTAAAATCATGGTTATCTTAGGGTCAACAAGTTCATTTGCGACCTGTGAACCGTCATGAGGCGCCGAAAGAGTTATGCAGGAATGAACGCAGTCGTGTCCGCCTTTGAAGAGAGGGCTTGTATCTTTGCCGGTTGCAGCAATTTCATCTGCATCGCCATATGTCAGAAGCGAAATAAAAAGTCTGACCGTTGCACCGCCAAAAGAATGACCGACGAGATTAATTTTATCCTTCAAATTCCAGGGCTCACCCATGGTTGCTTTGCCTTCATAACTGAAGCCGTATCTGTCATGACCGTGAGCCTTTGAATGTGCTTCGCCGTAGTCAACAACCGTTCCCGTAAGCTGTGCATAAAGCTCGCAAGCTCTGTCCCATGCACTGCTCAGAGGACCAATCGACGGAGCGTAGGCTTCAACACCGTTTTCGTTAAGTATTTTGACAATATCGGTTTCCGAACCCGGCAGAAGTCCGCCTCCCCAATAGGGCGAAATCGAATAATAAGAATTTTCACTGCCCCATCCGCCCATACCGTGGACGAAAATATAGGGATAATCTGTTTTGCCGTCTTTGATTTCTGCTGCACTTGCAGGAACTGCAACAACACCGAAAATCATAGCAAGCGAAAGAACAATTGCAATTGTTTTTTTCATATAAAAACTCCTTTCCGTCTAAAAACAGACAACAATGTCTGTTTTTATTTTAACTTATTCTTTTTTTCATGTCAATTATATATCTTGCTTGTTAAAAAATTTTTTAATTAATTACTTGAAATATTATGAAAAAATGATAGAATTATTTTGGTTAGTTTTAAAATAAACTGGAGGCATTATTATGGCAAAATTTTTATTCTCCGCGTTTGCAGACGAAGCATCGCCCGACATTCTTGAGCAGATAGCTGCCTGCAAAGAAAACAACATCGAATACATCGAACTCCGCAACGTTAACGGCAAAAACATTTCGAATTTCACCGTTGAGGAAGCTGAAAACCTCAAAAAGCTCCTTGATGAACACGGAATCAAGGTTTCTTCAATCGGTTCACACTACGGCAAAATCGAGATTGACGAAGATTTCGAGCCCCATTTCGAAGCTTTCAAACAGACCGTTGAAGTTGCAAAAGTTCTCGGCACAAAATATATCAGAATGTTCAGCTTTTTCTTTACCAAAGGTCAGAGCATTAAAGAATACAAAGACGAAGTTTACAGACGTCTCTCCGCAATGGTTGACTACGCTTGCGAACATGATGTTCTCTGCTGTCACGAAAACGAAAAAGGCATTTACGGCGACATTCATGACAGATGCCTTGAACTCGCAGAACATTTCGGTGATAAGCTCGGTTGCATCTTTGACCCCTCAAACTATATTCAGTGCGGCTGTGATACCTCTGAAGGCTTCAGGCTTCTCAAAGACCGCATCACATATATGCATATCAAAGACTGCATTGCAGAAATTGATACCGTTGTCCCCGCAGGCGAAGGTGACGGTCATCTCGAAGACATCATCAAAGCTCTTGATCAGGAAGAAAAGGTTTATTTCCTTTCCGTTGAGCCACATCTGAGAGTCTTTGAAGGCCTTGATAATCTTGAACCCGACGATTCGACAGCTTCAAAGATGAACAGCAAGTTCGTTTATCCCGATAACAAAACTTCATTTGCCGCAGCTTGTACGGCAATCCACAATATCGTTGAAAAGGTTCAGCCTGTAAGATTCGGTATCATCGGTGTCGGTAACATGGGACGTTCACACATCAATATGCACCTTAAGGGCGCTCATAAAGAACTTCGCATCACAGCATGCGCAGATATCGACCCCAAGAGACTTGAAGGCGCAAAAGAACTCATGCCCTCAATCAAAACATATAACTCCGCAGAAGAACTTATCGACAGCGGTGAAATTGATGTTGCTCTTATCGCAACTCCTCACTATGACCACTCTCCCATCGCACAGTATGCATTCTCAAAAGGCGTTCATGTTCTCACAGAAAAACCTGCAGGCGTTTATACAAAACAGGTAAGAGAAATGAACGAAGCTGCCGCAAAAACCGACCTTGTTTTCGGAATCATGTATAACCAGCGCACAAACTGCGTTTACAGAAAGATGCATGAACTTGTCCAAAGCGGTGAACTCGGCGAAATCAAGAGAGTAAGCTGGATTATAACCGATTGGTACCGCACCCAGGCTTATTATAATTCAGGCGGATGGCGTGCAACATGGGCCGGCGAAGGCGGCGGTGTTCTCCTTAACCAGTGCCCCCACAACCTCGACCTCTGGCAGTGGATATGCGGTCTTCCCGTTAAGGTAAAAGCATTTGTTCACGAAGGTAAATGGCACAACATCGAAGTTGAAGACGATGTTACCATCTATGCCGAATATGCCAACGGTGCAACAGGTACATTCATAACAACAACAGGCGACTGCCCCGGCACAAACAGATTTGAAATCACACTTGACGGCGGTAAACTCGTTTGCGAAAACGATAAGCTCATGCTTTACAAACTCAAAGGTCTCACATCCGAACACTGCGCAACAGCAGAAGAAGGCTTCGGCTCGATTGAAGGCGAATGGATTGAAGTTGAAACCGACGGCAGAAATAAGCAGCACTCCGAAGTCTGCAACAAATTTGCAGCCGCTGTTCTCCGCGGTGAAGAGCTTATTGCAAAAGGCGAAGAAGGCATCAGAGGTCTTTCAATCTCAAATGCGGCTCACCTTTCCGCATGGCTCGGAAAAGAAATCGAGCTTCCCGTTGACGAAGACGTTTACTATGCTGAACTTCAGAAGAAGATTGCTGCAGGCAAAGCAGAAAAAGACGTTGTTGTTGAAGCAATTCAGGGCGATATGTCCTCCACTTTCTGATTGAAAGGAAAAAAGCTATGAAAGTTGCTGTTATCGGTTGCGGCGGAATTTCATCGATGCATTTAAGGGCATTAAAAGATAACCCCGACACAGATATCGTTGCCGTTGCCGATATAAAACCCGAAAGAGCCGACAAAGCCGCTAAAGAATACGGTGCAAAAGCATATTACGATTTTGATGAGCTTCTGAACAGTGAAGACATTGATGCAGTTCATATATGTACTCCGCATTATCTGCATACAGATATGGCGATAAAGGCTCTTGATAAGGGTATAAATGTTTTAACCGAAAAACCCTGCTCTGTATCAGCCGATGAGGTTGAAGCTCTTCGCAAGGCGCAGAAAGAAAGCGGAAAGCAGATTGGTGTATGTTTCCAGAACAGATATAACAACTGCGTTCAGCGTGCCAAGGAAATCATCGCAAGCGGTAAGCTCGGAAAAATGCTCTCGGCACGTGCTTTTGTAACATGGTGCAGAGGCAAAGATTATTACTCCGATGACTGGCACGGCACTCTCGATAAAGAATGCGGCGGCGTGCTCATAAATCAGTCCATACATACGCTTGACCTCATTGAACATCTTTGCGGAAAATGCAAAAAAGTTACTGCTCATGTTTCAAACGACCATCTGAATGGCATAATTGAAGTGGAGGATAACGCAAGTGTTATCATGGAGCTTGAAAACGGCATAACCGCAATGATGTATGCCACAACGGCTTACACTGAAAATTCGGATGTTTTTATTGAAATCGCATTTGAAAACGGCAAACTCCGTTTTGAGGGTGACAGACTTTACACCGTCAATAAAAACGGCGATATTTCGGAAGCCTGCGAAAGACCGGAAGCGGTTTATCACGGACAGAGCTACTGGGGAGTCGGTCATTCCATTCTTATAAACGATTATTACGACTGCCTTAAATCGGGCAGAAGCTTCAATATTGACGCCTTTGAGGGCGGCGATGCGGCAAAGCTTGTTTTTGCCAGCTATGAATCCTCTCAAAAAGGCAAAAGTGTTGAAATTCTTTGATTATAAAGGAGAAAAATATGTTTCACGAAAATTTAAAAGGCAGAGTAGCTGTTATAACAGGCGGCGGCGGTGTTCTTTGCAGCGGTTTCGCAAAAGACCTTGCAAAGCTCGGTGTTAAAGTTGCCGTTCTTGATTTAAGAGAAGAAGCTGCACAGAAGGTTGTTGACGAAATCACTGCAGAAGGCGGTATTGCTCTTGCAGTAGGCTGCAACGTTCTTGAGGCTGAAAGCCTTGAAAACGCAAAAGCAAAGGTTATCGCAGAACTCGGTGTTTGCGACATTCTTATCAACGGTGCAGGCGGAAATTCTCCTCTCGGAACAACAACAAAAGATACTCTCGAACTTAAAGATATGGCAGAAAAAGCTGAGGGTGTCAAAACATTCTTTGACCTCGATGCAAAGGGCATTGAATTCGTTTTCAACCTCAATTTTCTCGGCACTCTCCTCACAACACAGTGCTTCGCAAAGGAGATGGTTGGCAGAGAAAACGCAACAATCCTCAACGTTTCTTCGATGAACTCTTTCAAGCCCCTCACAAGAATTCCCGCTTATTCGGCGGCAAAGGCAGCTATTTCAAACTTCACACAGTGGATGGCTGTTCATTTTGCAGAGGTCGGAATCAGGGTTAACGCAATCGCACCCGGATTCTTTTCGACAATCCAGAACGCAAAGCTTCTCTATAACGAAGACGGTTCACTCACCGAGCGTTCAAACAAGATTATCACCCACACTCCCATGCGCCGTTTCGGCGTTCCCGAGGATCTGACAGGCGCTCTCGTTTTCCTCTGTGACGAGCAGTATTCGGGTTTTGTGACAGGTGTCGTTCTTCCCGTTGACGGCGGTTTCTCGGCTTATTCGGGCGTTTAAAATGAAATAAAGATAAATTTAACCGGCAGGCTGAATACCTGCCGGTTATTGTTTACTGTGCTATATTTCTCTTTGCCTTACGTTTTCTGATAAGCTTTCTTATGATGATTATTGCAACCGCTGCAATAATAACAACAGGAATAATAACAGGAATTCCTCCGATTATTGCAACCGCAAAATCTTCAAGTCCTTCCTTGAGATTATCTATGTTATCAAGGAATTCGTTCTTGATTCTCTGCCAGAGGGTCGGCTCTGCTTCGCTTACTCTTTCAACCTCATTTATGTTGAGAGTTACCGTGCTGTAGCTGACTCTGTTTTCAAGTACACGAAGCTGTGCGGTATAGTTTTCAATCTGATAGTTGACCTCGGAAAGTCTTTCCTGAATTGCAAGCACATTTTCAAGCGATGCAGCCTTTTCAAGAAGATTTGTAAGAGTTGCTTTTTCGGTTTTATAGGCTGAAATTCTGCTTTCAATGTCAACATATTCAAGTGTCACATTCTGCTGTGTTTCGGTTTTTGAGGTGATTTTGCCGTTTTCCTCAGCCGAAATCATAAAAGCATCAAGCTTCTCTGCGGGAATTCTCAGAACATAGGTTGAATGACGGTTTGAGTTATAATATCCCCCCATATCAGCATCGGATTTTTCAATATAACCACCGTTTGCCGCAACATTTGCGGTAAGACCCGAAATATACTTATCATATTCCTTTGTCTGAACGTAAGCTTCAACGGTTTTAATAATTTTTTCGTTATTTTTCTTGGGAGCTTCACCGTTTTCATTGGGAACGGAATCGGACTGAAACTCAACTTTTCCGTTGAGAGATTCGGAGGAATTATAGAAGATTCCTCCCGCGCTGTCTGCAACAGAGAAATATTCCATCTCCTGATCCGCCATGTCATTTGATGCTTTTGAACCGCATGATGCAAGGGAAAATGCAAGAACAACACAAAGGGTTAATACAAGGATTTTTTTCATTTTAATCACCTTTCTTTTATTATTTATTGTTATCTAATTGTAAAATTTCTTTAAAACCATTGACATTTTCGTAAAAATGTGTCAGTAATATAATATAGTATATTATGGGAGGAATTTCGAATGAAGAAATTAATAGCTGTGATTGCTGTTATGGCGACCGTTCTTTCACTCTCCGCATGCAAACCGAAAGAACTCAGCGCTGAAGAAAAACAGTCAAAATATGCCGCCGAGGAATCCAAAAATGTTGCTGCTTCATTGCAGGCTGAAAACGATTACATAGACGGCGTTCACGAATATTCCGACAATGAAATCGGCAAAACCATAAAGGGTAAAAAGCTTGTTATCAAAGCGGAAAGTTCAATGGGTTACAAATATAATGTTTTTGAATTCAACAAAAAAGGTAAAATGACAGAACGCCTCAGCTATGAATTCTATGACACAATCGAAAACTACGAGGTTCAGGCAGAAATAAAGGGAGACCGTAAAAGAAAGCTTATAGACACCGACGATAAAGCAAGAATGGTTGTTTATAAGTATAACGAAGTCTGGGAACAGACTTTCGACGAACTTTATGATGCTTATTCAAAGTCTGAAGTCAATGAACTCGGTTACACAATCGTTGAATAATTGATTTTCCAGCCATCCTTAAAGGGTGGCTTTTTTTTCGGAATTCATCTGCTGTCGGCGATATAATACTCGTTTATGATGTCAGAATCAAAACTGTAAATGACATCCGCATTGAATATTTCGCGGCTTTCCTCGGATTTGTCTGCCGGTTTTCTGTCGAGTGCACTTTCACCCATGGAATTGATATATGCTTCATATGCAGCATTTGCTGAATCAAATTCTTCTCTTGTTATATTAAAATACTCAACGAACTGAAGCATCGCCATTCCGCCCGATACGTTGACGGTTTTTGCCCAGTTTTCATATTCCTCATAATCAACGAGCCATACAAACTGAGACGGGATAACAGAATATATTTTTCTGTAAACTCCGCTGTTAAATAATGCTTTTGTTTCAATCGAAGAGCTCTGATTCTGAACGGAAATAACGCCGTCAGCCAGATAATCCTCAACAACGTAAACTTCCTGCTCAGCGGCATCGTTATAATAAAAGCCCTTTCCGTTTTCGGGAGCATCCATATCAGCCGACTTGCTGCCCGCCCTGAAAATAAATCCGGGAGAAAATATTACAACAAACACTGCCGCTGCAACCGGAATCCACAATTTATAGTTGAAGCCTTTTTTCTTGTTTTTCTCACAAACAGCTATTATTCTTTCCTGCTGAATTTCACTGAGCTTAATTTCTTCGACTGCGGGTTTTATTTTCTCAAAATCCATGTTATCCTGCCTCCTTTCCGTAGATTTCTCTGAGTGCATCCCTGCCACGTTGCAGACGTTTCTTGACCGCCGCTTCCGTTATTCCGAGCATAGGCGCAATTTCCCGAGCCTTGTAGCCTTCAACATAATGAAGATGAATAACAATTCTGTATTTCTCTTCAAGTGAAACCAGCGTTTCGAGGATTTGCGCATTATCCTCGCAGACACCGAAATCACGTATTTCGTCAAGGCTTACAAAGCTTTGATGTTTTCTTTTTCTCAATATGTCCTTGCATATGTTCGATGCAACCCGTATCAACCACGCTTTTTCATGCTCTCCGTCATTGAAATCGGGAGCTTTTTCAACATATTTTAAAAAGCATTCCTGAACCGCATCGTCTGCATCCTCCCGATTGCCTGTCATAACGGAACAAAGCCGATAAAGACTGTTGCCGTATTCATTAACAGCTCTTCGGGCATCGGGAACCAATTTTTCCTTTTTCATGGGCAAATCACCGCCCCTTTTATTATCTTTTCATAATATAAACGAATCAAAAATATAAAAGGTGACAAAAACAAAAGCATTCCCGTAAATAGTTTTACAGGAATGCCGTTTTTTATTTTGAATAAACCTTCAGAATTTCGCCGATATACATTTTATGATAGTCCTTTTTGGCATAGTTATCCTCAATTGCATTGTCGATAAAACCTGCAGGGTCAAGAAACTGAGATGCCATTTTGCGGCATACAAGAGTATAGTCAGCCTCTTCAAAAGTTACTCCTCCGTCAACAAAAACGGGAGTGAAGCCGCATTCCTTCACCTTATCTATATCTCTTCCGCTTTTTGAACCGCAGATACGAAGTTTATCCTTATATTCGGGCGCATAAAACGAAAGCGTAAAAATATCTTCTTTTTCGGTGAATTCATAGGTGTAGCGCTGAGGACGGATAAAAACAAACGCAGCATCCTTGCCCCAGATTTCTCCGAGCGCACCCCAACTGACAGTCATTGTGTTAAACCCATTCTCGTTTCCTGCCGTGACAAGTCCCCAACCGTCAGAAATAAGCTCAGGTGCGCTTATTTTTATATCTCTGATGTTTATTTCTTTCATAATTACCTCCTGAAAGTTGATTCTATGCTATGTATTATATCATAAAGTATTCGCTCTGTACAATATTTATGGCGCAAAAATTTATATATACCGTAATCCGTACGATTTATCCCTTGAATTTTTTGTGAATTTTTAAAAATATATTTGAACTTTCCGTCAATAAGTGGTAAAATATAAATCTATATAAAATAAAGGAGGTTACCTGAATGTCAGATAAAAACATAAAGGGTATACCCGAAGAAGAAACCGCAGAGATTCAGGAAGAAGAATCTTTGCAGACAACAGAAGAAACGGTTAACGAAACTGCCGAAGAAACAGCAGAAGAAACCGTTGAAGATACTGTTGAAGAAAACGGTGAAGAATCCGAAAATCCCGAAGATGGCGATAACGAAGAAACTGAGGAATCCGAGAAGGTAATCAACGAAGAAGACCTCTGTCTTTATTGCGGAGAAAACGAAAAAGCCGAAGACAGCGACTACTGCTCCGAATGCGAAGAAAAAATGCTTTCAAGAAAAATACCTTTCCTTGCATGGGTCGGCGGTCTTACCGCAGTTGTTTTCAGCGTTTTTGCGCTTGCACTTGTTTTTCTCCTTACTGCTCCTTCAATTCAGGTTGCAAAAGCAGATAAGTATGCAAAAGAAAACCGTTGGTATTCTGCATATACGGAATATTCAGCAGTTGCATCCGTTGTTGACGAAATAACAACAATTCTCGGCGGAGAATCACCTTTTGTTAAGACTGGTTCAGGCATTGCAGTCAAAAAATTTGATGCACTTGCAAAATACACATCCCCTCTTGAGGCGTTCTATTATGAGGGAACAAACGTCGAACATCTTGAAGGCAAATCAAACCCGACCATGAAAGATTATTATGAAATCTATGACGGTTATATGTCTTCATATGATATCGTTCTTGCTGCACTCGAAGAAAAATTCGGACAAAAAACTCCCGAAGCGGAAGAAGTTCACAAAGTAGTCGAAGGACTTCGAGGCACCGAAGGAATGAGCGACCTCTGGGTTGATTATTATCATCTTTCATTTGCTTATAACTTAAACGAATCCGATGAAGTTGCGCTTGAATACCTCAAAGCAATCGATGAAAGTGCCCAAAAGAGTAATCTCGATTATTCATGGCTTTATTACACCGAAATCGCAAACATTCTTTACAGCACAGAAGACTATGAAGGTTCAACTGAATTCCTTGATAAATTAATAGAAAAAGACAAAACAAACTTCGGTGCATATGAACTCAAAATGCGTATTACCCTTAAAACAAAGGGTCTTGACGAAGCAAAAAAACTTCTCGATGAGTTCATTAAATACAACGAAGGTATTGACACAGCTTATGTTCTTGAGATAATGTATCTTCGCTGTGCAAATGAGCTGGATAAGGCTCTTGAACTCTGCAATGAGGCGCTCGAAGAATACGGTTCAGCTCCTGAACTCAACCGTCAGCTTGCCCTTATCTACCTTCTTAAGTGTGACTACGACAAAGCTTTTGAATCTGCATTCACCGCATACAGCAATGCCGCATATATCGCTCAGTATTATCAGGATAACAGCTCTTTGACCACTCAGCTTTATAACACATTATATCTCTGTGCACATCTTGAATCAACACTGGGAAGCATGACCACCGAACATTCAACGGAAATCGGTAAAATTATTGACGACCTTAAAAAATTTGCTACAACAGATTCTGTTTTGGATATCATAAACGGCAAAAAGACTTTAGAAGAAGTTCTTATGGAAGGAGATTTTGATTTAATATGAAAACTCTTTATATAATAACCAGAATTCTTACCTTCCCCGGAGCATATCTCAGAGGTTTCTGGGAACAGCTTACCTGCAGAATTCTCGGTCTCCCGGTTGAAATTCCCGGTTATTTAAGAATAGATGAGGCATGCAGCCATGTTGAACATGCCCTTGCGAAGAAAGGTTTTGCCTCATATCTCATGGCAACAGGTGCCGGTTTCATGAATTTCATGACAGGTCTACCCATCTTCCTTGCCGGTTTCATGAACCTTCGCTACATGGGTATTACCCCTTACGATGATCTCGGATATTTTATTTTCTATGTTCTTTTGACTTATATCGGTTTATCAATGCTTTGCAACATCTTCCCCCTTGTTGAGGATGCGATGAATCTTTGGGATGTTGCATATAATCAGAAGAAAATGAAAATCATCGGCAGAATTATTTTTGCAACCCCCTCTGCAATTACTTATGCAGGAGCATTTCTTGAAAAATACTGCATAACGTTTCTTGCTCTTACGGTTGCAGTTATTCTCTGGTTTGTTATCTGATTACGAAAGATGTCGGCTTCGGTCGGCATCTTTTTTATTTATTTGTAATTTTTCGTACATAAATTTGTAATATGTTCCTTTTACAATGAAAACAGATAAATTAATAACAAGAAAGGACGGTATTATATGGAAAAGAAAAAGTTCTTTAAAACAAGCGAGTTTTGGTGTTTTGCCATTATACTTGCAGAATTTATTCTGTTTGTTGTTTGGGGACTCAATATGCACGGCGGCGATGAAATGGGATATTCTTTGATTGCTTTTTACGGTGCAGTACCCATCACGGCATTTATTCTCTGCATCATTCTTGCTGCAAAAAAATCAAAACTTTCTCTCCTGCTTGCTCTTTTTATTGTTCTGATTGAGTTTTTTATGCCTTTTATTGTTTTTGAAACATTTGAATTTGAACTCAGTCTTGCGCTGGCAGCAATACCGTGCGCCGCAGGTCTGGGATTCGGATATATGTTAAGCAAAAGAAAATAAAAATAAACGGGCTTTACTGAAATCGTAAAAGCCCGTTATCTTTTTGTCTGCAAAAAGCAAAAACGGAGATAATTCCTTTCGAAATTTCTCCGTTTAAAACTAACTTTAACTCTGACTTATGCTTCCTTAACAACTACCTGCTTGCCGTTATAATAACCGCACTCGGGGCAAAGTCTGTGAGTTCTCTTGTACTCACCGCAGTTTGAGCACTTCTCAAGCTGGGGAGCGGACATCTTCCAAACGTTGGAGCGTCTCTTGTCTCTTCTTGCCTTTGAAACTCTTCTCTTGGGTACTGCCATGCCTAAGCACCTCCTTAATTTTGTGCTTTATTAAACCCTCGGGTTTTTTATTAATTTTCTAAAAGCTGCTTAAGCGCCGCAAGACGCGGGTCAACCTCTTTTTCGCAGCTGCACGGGCCCGCATTCAAATCCGAACCGCACTTTGAACATATCCCCTTGCATTCCTCATCGCAAAGAAACTTTGACGGAAGATCAAGGAATATATCCTCTGTTATAAGTGAATCAAGATCGAAGCGAAGCTCATTGACGAGCATCAACTCATCGTTTGTTTCGTCATTAAGACTTGTGACGAGCGTGTGGAAAATTTTGGTTGCGAGCGGAAGCGAAATCGGTTTTGCGCAACGGTCGCAAGCGGTTTCAAGAGTGAAATCCGCCGTCGCATGGAGTTCAACTATGCCAGTATAGTTGCCTGCATGGCCGCTGATTCTTACCGGAGAAGCGAAAGGCTTCGAGCCGTTAAGCTCCTGCTCCGAAAGGTCAAGTTCGTATTCGAAATCCCTGACCATTCCTTCATTGTTAAAAATAGGTTCTAAATCCAATATCATAAATTTACACCTAAAATCACGCACAAAATATTATATATTCAACAGCATGATTTGTCAACTAAAATTTTGAATTAAATTCAGATTTTTTTGCAGAAATCAAAAACTCTTGCGGGAAGATCACTTTCATCACATGAAACTGTGAAAGTAATATCCTGTTCTGCAATCTTGCTGAGCTCTGAAACCTTTTCAAGGAAGTTGGCAAGAGCTTCATAATCTCTGCCGCCGATTTTAAGAGTAGCGTCAACAAGAATGTCTGTAATATCATGGTCGCCTGCAACGATACCGCAAAGGAAACCGTAGAATGCATCATAGCCTGATACGTTATAGTGGTCTGTTTCAACAAGTCTTGCTCTGTAGTTTACATCATAAGTGAGAAGTCTTTCTTTTTCAATGCAAACAACATTGCCGTTTGTTTTTTCAACAGCGCTGTTTACGAGTTCGATGAGTCTCTTTGTTTTTCCTGAACCTTTGTTACCGAGAATAAGATTAATCATTTTAAAAATCCTCCTGTATAGTAATTTTATTTAATTCTTGCTTCGAGTGCGTCCTTCTCCGCCTCGTAACCGGGTTTTCCGAGAAGGGCAAACATGTTCTTTTTATAGCTCTCAACGCCGGGCTGGTCGAATGGATTTACTCCAAGCATATATCCGGAAATTCCGCATGCCTTTTCAAAGAAGTAAATCATCTGACCGAGAGTATATTCATCCTGCTTGTCGATTTCGATAACGATATTGGGAACATCGCCGTCTGTATGAGCAAGAACAGTTCCGGCAAAAGCCTTGCTGTTAACAAAATGAACTGTTTTGCCCGCAACGAAATTAAGTCCGTCACCGTTAACATCATCAAATTCGATTTCAACGTTTTCCTTGGGATTGTTAACCCAGATAACCGTTTCAAAAAGACTTCTTTCACCCTGCTGAATGTACTGACCGAGTGAATGAAGGTCGGTTGAGAAAATCGCCGATGTGGGATAAATACCCTTGTTTTCTTTTCCTTCGCTTTCGCCGAAAAGCTGCTTGAACCATTCGCACCACATAGTCATTGAAGGCTCATATGCTGCCATCATTTCAAGTTTCTTTCCGTCACGGTAGAGCATATTTCTGATTGCCGCATATTTGTAGCAATCATTTGACAGAACATCATCCTTGGAATAAGCTTCTCTTGCATCTGCAGCGCCCTGCATGATTGCATCGATATCAATTCCTGCAACCGCAATCGGAAGGAGACCAACCGCAGTAAGAACGGAATATCTGCCGCCTACATCATCAGGCACAACAAAGGTTTTATAGCCTTCGCTGTCTGCAAGTGCCTTGAGTGCACCTCTGGACTTGTCTGTTGTTACGTAAATTCTTTTAGCCGCTTCTTCCTTGCCGTATTTTTCTTCTGCAAGCTTTTTGAAAATGCGGAATGCTATTGCTGTTTCGGTTGTTGTTCCCGACTTTGAAATAACATTAATCGAGAAATCCTTGCCTTCAATAAGCTTAATAAGCTCTGCAACAGCCGATGAACTGATTGTGTTACCGCCGAAATAAATATCGGGAGTATCCTTCTTGACAAGGTTGTAGTTATTCGACTTTACAAATTCAATAGCCGCTCTTGCGCCGAGATATGAACCTCCGATACCGAGAACAACGAGTGCTTCGGAATCCTTCTTGATTTTTCCCGCACATTCTTTTATCTGGGCAAATTCTTCCTTGTCATAATTTACGGGAAGGTCTATCCAGCCGAGAAAATCATTTCCTTGACCTGTTCCTTCATGAAGCATTGCATGTGCCTTCGAAATTTCAGCCTGCATTGCTTCAAGTTTTTCGTTGCAAGCATATTCGCCTGCATAATTGAGATTGAGTTTCATCGCCATCTCAGTCTTTACACCCCTACTATAAAAAACAATATCAAAAATGATTATTTAATATATTTTACCCTATAAGCGCATTCTTTGCAACAGTTAAAAGTAAAAAATATTAAAATATTTTAAGAATTCAGGGTAAAAAGCAGAATACGGAACACATTTTATGTTCCGTATTAATATTATCATATTTTATTGATTATTGCAAACAGTATTTATGAAACAATCGCATTTATTATTCTTTTGAAAATTATGCCGAATGTCAGACACTCCACAGCATCGGGTGCGGTAAGATTATATACTCCGATTTTTTCATCTCCGAGCATGAATGTAACGGTACCGAGCACCTGACCCTTCTCGACAGGTGCCGCAACATCAACGGCAAGGTCTATTGTCTGCGTTATATCCCCTTCCCTGCCTTTTTCAATAAGTACAGGACTGAACTTCGGTATTACAGGGATTATTTCTTCTTCCACTCCGTTTATAACCCCCACGTTCGGTATGAGCGATTTATCAATAACAGGTGTTACGGTTGTATAATTTGCAAACCCGTAGTTAAGCATTGCTTTTGCCGTTTCAAAACGGTCTGTACTGTTTTCACTGCCCATTACAACTGCAATAAGATGAGTTCCGTCACGCTTTGCGCTTGCTGAAACACAACATCCCGCCTTTGAAGTTGTACCTGTCTTAAGACCCGTTGTACCATCATAAAAACGCACAAGCTTGTTTGTGTTTACAAGCTCTGTCTGACCGTTTCTAAGTGAATCCATCCATATTGTTGTGTAATTTGTTATCAGCTCATGTTTCAACAATTCTCTCGACATTATTGCAACATCAAGAGCGGTTGTGAGATGGTTTTCAGTAGTATCATCAAGACCCGTGCAGTTTTCAAAATGCGTATTTGTCATTCCAAGCTGTGAAGCTCTCTCATTGAGTAATTTAACAAAAGCCTCATCGCTGCCTGCAATATATTCGCCCAACGCTGTGCAGGCATCATTCGCGCTGTAAACAGCCGTTGCCTTCAGAAGCTCGTCAACTGTCATCTGTTCTCCCTCTTTGAGCCATATCTGTGAACCGCCTTTTGATGCCGCACTTCCCGTAACCGTTACAACATCGCTGAGCGATATTCTGCCCTCGTCAATTGCTTCGCATATCAAAAGAAGGGGCATGATTTTGGTTACGGATGCGGGATAAAGTCTTTCATTTTCATTATATTTCATTAACACCTTACCTGTTGATGCATCCATCAGAACTGCCGCCTTTGCCTTGATTTCAACGGGCAATTTTTCTTCCGCAGCATACGACGGTATGGTCGCTGCTAAAATCATGACCGCTGAAACAATAACCGCTATAAACTTCTTCATAATAACTCCCCTTTCACTTATAAACAAAATATATGTTTGAAACAGCATTGATTATCACAGATTTTTCTGTTATAATGCAGTTAATATTTTATCGAGGAGTAACCTATGAAGGCTGCATTTTATACACTCGGTTGCAAGGTTAATCAATATGAGTCGCAGGCAATGGCACAAAACCTTGAAGCTCACGGCTTTGTCATAACCGACCACTCCGAGGACGCCGATGTTTATATCATAAATTCATGCACCGTGACGGCAGAAAGCGACCGCAAAACAAGGCAGGCTGTCCGACGCTTCAAAAAACTTCATCCTGACAGCATTGTTGTTTTAACCGGGTGCATGCCTCAGGCGTTTCCCGAAATCAGCGGTAAGCTTGATGAAGCAGACATTGTTATCGGAAACAAAAGCAACCGATTTATATTTGATTACATAACTCAGTATATCGGAAACAGAGGAAGAATCGTTGCTGTTGATGAACACAAAACAGGTGATGCTTTTGCGGGAGACTGCATAAGCAATTTCCGTGAAAGAACAAGGGCAAGCGTTAAAATCGAGGACGGTTGTAACCGTTTTTGTTCGTACTGTATCATCCCCTATGCAAGAGGCAGGGTTCGTTCAAAACCGATTGATGAACTCAAAAACGAAATAGCTTCTCTTGAAAAGAACGGCTTTTCGGAGATAGTGCTCGTCGGCATAAATCTCTCTGCATACGGCATGGGGTATGACTATAACATAGTTGATGCAGTTAGACTTGCCGCATCGTTTGACGGCATAAAAAGAGTCAGACTCGGTTCACTTGAGCCTGACCATATTACAGATGAAATTATTTCGGGACTTTCCGAAATCCCCGAATTCTGTCCGCAGTTTCATATTTCTCTTCAAAGCGGATGTGACAATACTCTCAAGCGCATGAACAGACATTATGACAGCGCAGAATATTATGAGCTGTGTCAGAAGCTGCGCAATGCTTTTGACGGCACAACAATCACAACCGATATAATGGTCGGTTTCCCGGGCGAAACAGAGAAAGATTTCAATACATCGCTTGAGTTCGCAAAAAAAGTCGGCTTTGAAAAGGTTCATGTTTTTCCCTATTCGGTAAGACCCGGTACACCTGCCGCAAAGATGTCCGACCAGATTGAAAAGTGCGAAAAAGAACGCAGAGCATCAGTTATGAGCAACATCTGCGATGAAATCCGGAATGAATTTCTGAATAGTCAAATCGGTAAAACACTTGATATTCTTATCGAAGAATATCATGACGGTTTTGCACAAGGCTACACTTCCAACTATACTCCCGTTAAAATTGCCTGCGAAAATGTTCACGGTATTGTTAAAACTGAAATCATCAGTGTTGACGGCGATTATTGTATAGGTAAAATATAAAACAAAACGGATGTGTCTTACGGCACATCCGTTTTTTATATGAACGTTAAAAGAGCTGCCACTTTCGTGACAGCTCTCTTTTTGTTTTAGTCGGAATTATGACTCGTTAAGAATCAGTCTTCCTTCTTTCTTCTGGTGAATACATAGGCTACTGCAGCTGCGCCGGAGATTACTGCGAATGCTGTAATACCGCCTGCAATTGAACCTGTATCGGGAACAGGTACATCAACATCTGCTGAGTCATCAACAGCCTTTTCAGACCATGTTGCTTCGAATACAAGATCCTTGTCGCCCATTCTCTTGGGAACGTCGGGGTTCCAGCCTTCGAACTTGAAGCCATCCTTTACAGGATCAGCGGGAACAGGAATTCTTGTTCCTTCAACAACCTTATAGGTCTTATAAACTTCACCGTCAACGATATATGTTACTGTGTGTGTATGCTTGATAAGTTCAGCAACACCAACGATAACAAGGATTCCGCCAACGATTGAAACGCCGGTGATTGCAGCGATATTGCCGCCGATGATTGCGCCTGCGATTGCACCGCCTGCGATTACAACGCCTCCGCCGATTACGATTGTAACAAATGACTTGTCAGCCTCGTACTTGGGTCTGAATACCATATCATGTCCGGGCATTGTGTCAGGAACTGCGGGTTCCCAACCTACGAATACATAACCGAATCTCTGAGGTGCAACGGGTACGGGAATGATGTCGCCTTCTTCGAGAACATACTTAGCATATGTTTCGCCATTGTGACGAAGATATGTTGCGGTATATTCATCGGATTCGGGAGCAGCTACCCATGTTGCTGTGTAAGTAAGGTCATGTGCAGGCATTACTGCTTCAACTTCAGGCTCCCAGCCTGCAAAGAGGCGTGTTGCAGAATCTGCGGGATCTGCAGGAACGGGTACTTCAGCCTGATATGCTACATCGTATTCCATATATACGGAACCGTCAACAATATAAGTTACCTTATACTTATTGACCTCGAACTGAGCATATGCCTTGAGGTCTTCGTCGCCCATTACTCCGGGAAGTGCATTGCCGTTTTCATCAGCCCATCCCTTGAAGGTAAGACCTTCAACTACGGGAGCTGCAGGATGAACGATTGTTTCGCCTTCCTTAAATGTGAGGGTGTCATAAAGAACACCGCCAACTGCGTAGTAATACTCAACCTTGTGTGTGGGAGTTACAACGGGTGACCACTTAGCTGTGATTGTAATATCTTCTGCAGGCATCTTACCGTCTGCGGGGATACCATCCCATCCGTCGAATGTGTAACCTTCTCTTTCAGGAATGGGAAGATTTTCACGCTTAATCTCTTCGCCTACTGCAAGAGTTTCAGTCTTAATGCTTGTGCCGTCTGAGAATTCACCGCCGTTTGCATCAATTGTGAGAGTATTTGTTTCAACAAGTGCTTTCCATACTGCTTCTACGGTGATGTTTTCTGCGGGCATTGTTTCGGGAAGTGTGGGATTCCACTTAACAAACTCAAAGCCTTCTCTTGTGGGATTTTCAGGTGCAACTACCTTTTCGCCGTACTTATATGTCTGCGAAGGAACTGCGCTGCCGCCCTTTGAATCATATGTGATTGTGTATTCTTTGGGTGTCCACTGTGCCTTGAGTGAAATGTCATGGTCAGGCATTGTTGAGGGAAGTTCGCCATCCCAACCTGCAAACTCATAGCCCTCGGGAGCTGTGGGTGTTGCGGGAATTATGTCTGAAAGAACGGTTCCGTATTCAACATCTGTTTCAGTGAATATTGTTGTGCCGTCTTCGAACTTACCGCCATTTGCATCAAGAGTGATGTCGTGCTTATTTGTTTCCCAAACAGCTTCTACTACAAGGTTTTCTGCAGGCATCGTCTTGGGAAGTTCGGGGTTCCAACCGATGAATGTCTTGCCTTCAACATCAGGAAGCTTATAATCAGCGATGATTTCATTTTCCTCATATGAGACTACGTTAACAATTGCTTCTCTGTCCATATAAGTGATTGTAAACTCACCGGGAATAACTTCTTCCCATGTGGGATAAAGCTTAACATCGCTTGCAGGGAACTTTGTTACACGGTTTCCGTCTGCATCAACCCAGCCCTTGAATGTGAATCCGTCCTTATCGGGATGTGTTGCGGGAACAGGAATATCGTCGCCCTTTATACCTGCGTCAACATACTCTTTGAATACTGTTGTTCCATCAGCTTCATAATATGTTACGTCATAGCGTT
The DNA here is from genome assembly GCA_937888485.1 of uncultured Clostridia bacterium. GTDB lineage: Bacteria > Bacillota > Clostridia > Oscillospirales > Acutalibacteraceae > CAG-177. The sequence goes on along the minus strand of CALAQQ010000170.1, from coordinate 1,143 downwards.
CTGCCCATGCAGCTGTGAGTTTTACATCTTCAGCAGGAATCTTATCGGGAACTTTTGTTGCATTTCCGGTTGAATCAAGCCAGCCAATGAACTCATAACCTTCTCTTGTGGGCTTATCGGGAGCTATTGCGGGTGAACCTACAACGCCTGTAATTGTGTAAACGGGTTCTCCGTTTGAGAACTTACCGCCTGCAGCATCAAGAGTGATTGTTGCTTCGGTGATAACTTCTTTCCACTTTGCTGTAAGAGCAATATTTCTTGCGGGCATGTTGAATCCTGCTTCGTACTTTGTTTCACCTTCGAACCAGCCGAGGAATTCATAGCCTTCCTTGCTTACTTTGGGAAGTGTTTCAACTAATTCGTTGAAGCGATATTCTTCAGTGTCTACAAATCCTGCACCGTCTGAATCGAATGTAATCTTGTACATGATTGCCGTGTATGTACCGGTAAGTACTACATCCGATGCAGGCATGTTGATTACATCGTTGCCGTCATAATCGTACTTGTATTCACCGTGATACCAACCGTCAAATGTATAGCCGGGTACTACGGGTGCCATTGCTACTTCAGCATCCTCACCTGCAACAAGTCCAGGCTGTGTCTCAGGAGCGGTTATACCTAAATCTTCGGGAAGTCCTGTGATTACATAGGAGAGTTTGAATCCGATAGGTGTAAGTGTTGCGATGTAAGTGAGTTCATCTTCGCCCATTACATCGTCGCCTACATCCCAACCGATTAATTCATATCCATCGGGTACGGGGTAGTCGGGTGCTGCAATCTTATCACCGTAATTAAACTCAAGAGTGATTCTGTCAATTTCATCACCGTTCTTATCAACTACAATGAATATTGCTTCGCCTATCTTTTCTGTCCATGTTGCGTTATGAACAGTATTTTCGGTGAATGTTTCAGAAGGTTCAACATCCCATCCTGTGAAGTCGTAACCTTCACGTTCAAGTCTGTCATCTCCGGGAATTGCAATAGTCTGACCGTAATAACCCTTGAGGATTATTTCTGTCTGCTTTTCATCGTTCTCATCGATGATGTAACCTCCGTTACCGTTGAATATTGCTGTGTATTCAACAAGCTTGAATTCAACAACTATCTTGTTGTCTTCACCGATTGTTATCTTTGCAGGTCTCT
>CALAQQ010000169.1 GCA_937888485.1 uncultured Clostridia bacterium | reverse complement strand
TATTCATCCTTTCTTGACTTTTAAAAGAATAAGCTATATAATAAATTAATTATAATATGATGGAGATATGTTTACATATAGAAGGAGGCACATAATATGTCCACCATTGAGTCACACGTTGCGGAACGTGATATTAAAACTTTATGCGATAAAATTCGCAAATATAACTATATAGACCCCGCGGATTTTGAACGCTTCAACGTCAAAAGAGGTCTGAGAAATTCAGACGGCACAGGTGTTATGGCAGGCATTACGGGCGTTTGTACCGTTGAAGGCTATTTCATCGATGACGGCGAAAAAATTCCCAGAGAAGGTCATTTGCGTTTCAGAGGCATCGATATAGAAGACATCATCAACGGATGCATAACCGACGACCGTTTCGGTTTTGAAGAGGTTGTTTATCTTCTTCTTTTCGGCACTCTTCCCACCAAAAAACAGCTTGATGATTTCTGCAATATTCTTTCGTCTTGCCGTGAGCTTCCCGAAGATTTCATCGAAGACATGATTATGAAAGCACCCTCGCCCGACATTATGAACAAGCTTTCACGTTCGGTTCTTGCTCTTTATTCGTATGACAGCAATCCCGACGACACTTCGATTGAAAATGTTCTTCGTCAGTGCATTCATCTGATTGCACAGATTCCCGCAATCATGGTTTATGCTTATCAGGTTAAGCGCAGACATTACTACCGCAAGAGCATGTATATCCACCAGATGAAGCCCGAACACAGAACTGCTGAAACAATTCTCCGTTCAATCAGAGCAGATAAGACATTCACCGATAAGGAAGCAAAGCTTCTCGACACCTGCCTTATGCTCCACGCTGAACATGGCGGCGGTAACAACTCAACCTTCACAACGAGAGTTCTCACCTCAAGCGGAACGGATACCTATGCAACAACAGCCGCAAGCATCGGTTCACTCAAGGGTCCCAAGCACGGCGGTGCAAACATCAAGGTTGCCGAAATGATTGAGCATATCAAAGCAGGCGTCAGCGACATAACAAACGAAGGTCAGGTTGCCGATTTCCTCAACAAAATCATGCGTAAGGAAGCAGGCGACGGCTCGGGTCTTATCTACGGTATGGGCCATGCGATTTATACTCTTTCGGACCCCAGAGCAAAAATTCTCAAGCAGAAAGCAGAAGAATTTGCCGTCAACACCGAATTTGAGAACGAATTCATCCTTCTGAGCCTTATCGAACAGCTCACTCCCGAAATCTTCAACAGCAACAAGTCACAGAAAAAAGCGGCAATGTGCGCAAACGTTGACCTTTATTCGGGTCTTGTTTATAAAATGCTCGATATTCCTTCCGACCTTTTCACCCCCATTTTCACAATCGCACGAATTGCGGGCTGGTCAGCACACAGAATTGAAGAGCTTGTTACGGGCGGTAAGATTATCCGTCCTGCTTATAAGAGCAATAATGTCAGAAATATTTATATTCCGATGAACAACAGATAAGAGGTAATTGAAAATGAAAAGCATCAGCAAAAGCGGCTTCGGCACGGGAATTCTGATTTTTGTTGCCGCCGCAATCATTGCTCTTCCCGTCAGAACACTTCAATATTTCACCGTTCTTGAAAGTGACACGGGATTTTTCAGCGAGAATAACTGGAGCGTTTATGTTCTCGGAATTACGGCAGCAGCCGCAATCCTTGCATTCCTTCTTCTCGGAATTATTAAACGTAAAAAAATTGACTATTCTCTCGAAATAACCAAAAGACCCGGTCAGGGTATCCTCTGTTTCACGGCTGCCGCAGGCATTCTTACAAATGCAATCGGAATTGTTGTTGAACTCATGGATTATGACAGCTTTTCTTCTGAAAACAAAACACAAAGTGTTATTTTCACAGTTCAGGCAGTTTTTGCCGTTCTCTCGGCAGTTTATTTTGTAGCTTTGGGAAGCTCGCTTGTTTCGGGCAAAACCAACGGTTCGGAATACAGACTCATTTCTCTTGCACCTGTTGTGTGGAGTGTTTTCAGACTTATTTTCAGATTCACAAGAACAATAAGCTACATCAAAGTTTCCGACCTTATGCTCGAGATGCTTATGCTTGTTTTCTTCATCACGTTCTTCATGGCATTCGCACAGGTTAATTCAAGAGTTGACGCAGAAAAAAAAGAATGGAAAATCGCCGCATACGGTCTTTCGGGCGCACTTCTTGCTCTTATCTGCTTCGTCCCCCGTTTCATCGTTATGATTACGGGCAACGCTGACCTTCTTCATGAACAGTCACCGGCAGAATACTGTGATTTAGGCGTAGCTCTTCTTATGATTTCAACCGTTCTCACAAGAGTAACCGTTAAAATCCCGCAAAAAATAACAACAGAGGAATAATATGTTTTTTCAGAATGTTCTCATAGCAAGCGAACAGGTTGCAATTCTCTATATTCTTGTTGCTGTCGGCGCAATTGCCGATAAAATAGGAGTATATACTGAAAAGATTGCCAAAAGCTGTACCGACCTGCTGTTTTATATCATCACTCCCGCTGTTATAATCGAAAGCTTTTATACGCTTGAATACAGTCCCGACACAGCAAAAGGTCTTTTCATTGCCATTGTCTGCGGATTTGTGCTTCATATTGTTTCGGCATCGATATCATCTCTCGTGTTCAACCGTTGCAACAAAGACGAAGCCTGCATCTATAAGTATTCATGTGCATACGGCAACTGCGGATATATGGCACTTCCCCTTGCAAGTGCAGTGCTTGGCGAAGAAGGAGTTTTCTACTGCTCGGCTGTAATTATTTCGTTCCAGATTTTCAGCTTTACACATGGCATTTATACAATTACAAAAGGAAAAGACGGAGAAAAAGTCAAGTTTGATGCAAAAAAACTTATTCTTAATCCCGGAGTTATTTCCGTTATTATAGGTCTTCCTCTTTTTCTTCTTTCTTTTGAAATGCCTGTTATTATTGCAAAACCGATAAACTATATTGCAAGCCTCAACACTCCCGTTGCGATGTTGATTTTTGGAACCTACATTGCAAATACAGATTTCAAAACAATATTCAAAAACTGGCGTATTTTTGCCGTTGCCCTTGTTAAGCTCATTATTCTTCCTCTTTTGCTTATCTCGGCATTCAGACTTGTCGGAATTTCGGGCACTCTCCTTGTTGCCCTTTCAATTTCCGCAGGTGCACCTACGGCAAACAATACCGTTATGTTCTCCGCAAAATACGACCGCAACACGGGACTTGCTTCCCAGACCGTTGCAGTTGTAAGCTTTATATCAATAATCACTTTGCCCGTTATGATAGCACTTGCTCAGGCTGTGGGGTGATAAATTGAGCTTATCCGCAATAATGAACGGTATTTCTCCGCTCTGGGGAATATGTCCGTTCGAGAAAATAAAAGACGGTCTTATCGATTGCAGAGCAAAAAACAGACTGCCCCAAAATCCCCAAACCGTTATCGTTGCCTGTTTCCCATATCTGCTTGATGAGTCAGAATATTCAGGCATAAACATCTCAAAATATGCGGTTGTTACCGATTACCACAAGGTTGCGATTTCAAGACTTGAAAAAGCTGTTTCGGGTCTGAAAGAACTTTTTCCTCAAAATGAGTTTTCAGCGTTTTCCGATAACTCACCCATTCCCGAAGTCAGAACAGCCTGTCTTGCAGGTCTCGGAGTAAGAGGAATGAATTCACTTCTGATAACCGAAAAATACGGTTCATTCGTTTTTATCGGCGAAATAGTGACTGACCTCGAACTTGATTATGAAGAAAAAGAAGAAATCTCATGCATAAAATGCAGAAAATGCATTGAATCATGCCCCTCATCGGCAATAAAAGAAAACGGATTTGACAGAAGCCTCTGCCTTTCGGAAATAACCCAGAAAAAGGGCGAGCTTTCCGAAGAAGAAATCCGTCTTATGAAAGAATGCGGCTGCGTCTGGGGATGCGATATCTGTCAGGATGTCTGCCCCATGAACAAAAATGCCGCAACGACCGAAATCGAAGAATTCCTTTTCTCCCCCGTTCCCCATGTAACCGAGGGCTGTTCCCTTGAAAACAGGGCATATGAATGGAGAGGAAGAAAGGTTATAGAAAGAAATATATCTATACCAAAGGAGAGATAATATATGAAACTTATCGTTGCCATTATCAACAATGATGACTGTCCGAGCGTTCTCAACGAACTTACTCACCAGGGATTCGGCGCAACAAGACTTTCAACTTCAGGCGGTTTCCTTAAATCAGGCAACTCCACTCTGCTTATCGGTACGGAAGACGAAAACGTTGATAAGGTTATAGAAATCATCAGCGAATTTTCACGCAAACGCACACAGATGGTTACTCCTTCTCCCTCTTTCATGTCCGAAGGATTCATCTCCCGTGCGGTTGAAGTAACTGTCGGCGGTGCAACCGTTTTTGTTGTTGACGTTGACAAATTCATTAAGTTATAAAGAGGAAAACACCCGATGCTCACCGAAGGCTTTGATTTAAGCAATTCCGTTGAAAAGTCAATATCCGCAGCGATGCATTCAAAACGATTCCCCCATGCCGTCATCATTGAAGGCGGTTCATCGGAGGAACGGATGAGTCTTGCCCAAAAAACTGCTGCAGCTCTTGTTTGCAGCAGCGGAGGAATTACTCCGTGCCTGAACTGCCCCGATTGCAGAAAAGCGATTGCGGATTCCCATGCGGATATTCTTGTTTATTCGGTTGAAGATAAACCCAAAGCGTTCAAGGTTGACATCGTCAGAGAAATAAGAAACAAGGCATACATCGTTCCGAATGAAGCAAACAGAAAAGTTTTTATTCTTGAAAATTCCCACACCATGGGAAACGAAGGTCAGAATGCGATTCTGAAAATTCTCGAAGAACCGCCTTCATATATAAATTTCATTCTGCTCTGTTCTTCAAAATCGGGATTCCTGCCGACGGTTCTTTCCCGTGCAACGGTTTATAATCTCGGCGAAACCGCTTCCGACGGCTCACGTGATATCCCGTGGGAAGAAATTGCGGCAGCTGCCAAAAAAGTTGCTGTTGCTTCGTCGGCTCTGGATGACATCGAAATAATAAAGGCTGCCGCAGTTTTCGAAAAAAACCCGAAACTGTTAAAAGCCACGCTTCCCGTTATCCAGGAAATTTATGCACAGGCTTTAAGAAAAAAATATTCGGCTTGCGATGAAGAAACGGAGTTTTCTCAAACCGTTTCGGAAATTGAGCCGAAGCTCAGCAGACGCGCTCTGCTTACACTCATTGAAAGCACGGATATTATTATAAACTCAATCCGTCTTAATGCTAATCACAATTTAACGGTTACCGCTCTTTGCACAAAGCTTCGCAAAGCGGTCACCAACTAATCGGAGGTAATTATGGCTGAGGTTATCGGCGTTCGTTTTAAAGAAGCGGGCAAAGTTTATTATTTTGATCCCGAAGGACAGAAATTTGAAAAGGGCAGAATGGTCATCGTTGAAACCGCACGCGGCGTTGAATGCGGTGAGGTTGCTCTTGAAAACAGAGAAATCAGCGATGACGAAATTGTGAAGCCCCTCAGAAAGCTTATCAGACCCGCAACGGAAAAAGATATCGAAAAAGTCCGTTATAACAGGGAAAGAGAAAAAGAGGCAATGGTTATCTGCCAGCAGAAAATTGAGCAGCACGCTCTCGAAATGAAGCTGGTTGATGTTAATTTCACATTTGACGATTCCAAGGTGCTTTTCTATTTCACTGCAGATAACAGAGTTGACTTCCGTGAGCTTGTAAAAGACCTTGCGGGCGTTTTCAGAATGAGAATCGAACTTCGTCAGATAGGTGTCCGTGACGAAGCAAAAATGCTTGGCGGTCTCGGCATCTGCGGAAGACCTTTCTGCTGCAACAGTTTCCTCGGAGATTTCCAGCCCGTTTCAATCAAGATGGCAAAGGAACAGGGTCTTTCTCTCAATCCCGTTAAAATCAGCGGCGTTTGCGGAAGACTTATGTGCTGTCTCAAATATGAGCAGGATGCTTATGAGCATCTTCTCAAAATAACACCGAAGCCCGGAGCAATAGTTGAAACTCCCGAAGGTGCAGGCACTGTTGTTGAATGCAGCATTCTCACAGGCAAACTCAAGGTTCAGCTTCACAACAATCCCGATGCTCCTCCCAAATATTTTTCCAGAAAAGAAACCAAGACGGTTCGTGATGCAAAAATAAAGGTTGCAAAAGAGGAAATCGAGGCTCTTAAGGACATTGAAGGTTGATTTTTGTCTATATTACATTAAAAACCTCTTGCATTTTTAAAATAATGTGTTACAATGGTTTTGAAAAAACGATAAGGAGGATTTCACAATGGCATACATCATTAATGACGATTGCATCTCCTGCGGCGCATGTGCAGCAGAATGCCCCGTTGAAGCTATTTCAGAAGGCGACGGCAAGTACGTTATCGACGCTGATGCTTGCATCGAATGCGGTGCTTGTGCAGACGCTTGCCCCGTTGAAGCTCCCAAGGCTGAATAATTCGCTTACGGAACTTAATACTTAAACAAAAAGATGCTTTGCATAATTTTTGCAGAGCATCTTTTAATTTTATAAAATGTATGATATTATATATAAAAACCTGTCAGGTTGGTGATAATATGAAAGCTAAAATTACCCTTGCGAAAGAATTCAGAATAGGCGATATCGACAAAAGAATTTACGGCTCATTCATCGAACATCTCGGCAGAGCTGTTTACGGCGGAATATATGAACCCGGTCATCCCACTGCCGACGAAAACGGGTTAAGAAGAGACGTTATTGAACTTGTCAGAAAACTTAACGTTCCCGTTGTCCGTTATCCGGGCGGAAATTTCGTTTCGGGTTATAAATGGGAAGACGGCGTCGGTCCCGTTGAAAACAGACCCCGAAGACTCGAACTTGCATGGGGAACAACAGAGCCGAATCATTTCGGCACAAACGAATTCCTCGACTGGTGCAAAAAAGCCAATGCAGAATGCATGATGGCGGTCAATCTCGGAACAAGAGGTCCCGAAGAAGCAAGAAATCTTGTTGAATACTGCAACCATAAATCGGGCTCATATTGGTCGGATTTAAGAAGAAGCCACGGAGTTGAAGAGCCTCACAACATAAAACTCTGGTGCCTCGGCAACGAAATGGACGGTCCCTGGCAGATGGGCGCAAAAACAGCTTTTGAATACGGAAGAACGGCACTTGAAGCTTCAAAGCTCATGAAATGGACTTCTCCCGGAATCGAGACCGTTCTCTGCGGTTCATCGAGCAGAAACATGAATACCTTCGGCAAATGGGAAGCCGAAAGCCTTGAAATTGCTTACGACAGCATTGATTACGTTTCGCTTCATCAGTATTACGGCAATCATGACGATGATGTTATGAATTTCCTTGCAAGAACGGTTGAATTTGACGACTTCATTTATTCCGTTATCTGCATCTGCGACTATGTAAAGGCAAGAAAGCGTTCAAAGAAAACAATCAATCTTTCATTTGACGAATGGAATGTATGGTATCATTCAAACAACAGACCCTATGAAAAATGGAGCATTGCACCTCCCCAGCTTGAAGATATCTATAACTTTGAAGATGCTCTTCTCGTCGGTTCGCTTCTTATTACTTTGCTCCGTCACTGCGACAGAGTTAAAATCGCCTGCCTTGCACAGCTTGTTAATGTTATCGCTCCGATTTTCACCAAAACAGGCGGCGGTGTTTTTGAACAGACAACATATTTCCCCTTCATGCATCTTTCAAACTACGGCAGAGGATGCGCACTTCTTCCGCTTGTTGACTGCCCGAAATATGACTGCAAGGATTTCACGGATGTTCCTTATCTTGAAACAATTGCAACCTACGATGAAGAAAACGAAGAAATGACCGTTTTCTGCGTCAACAAGAGCCTTGACGAAAACATTATCCTCGATGTTAACCTCATGGACTTTGACGGCTATAAACCCGTTGAATTCATTTCAATGGACGGTTATGACAAGAAGGATGAAAACACCTTTGATAATATTAAGGTTAAACCTCACGGCAATCCCCTTCCCGCAATCGATGATGCAAAGCTTGAAGCTGAACTCAAACCCTTCAGCTGGAATGTTATCAGACTTAAGAAATAATTTTAACCGCAGATTCATTATGAATCTGCGGTTTCTTTTTGCGGAGTTTCTTCAATCTGCATAGGATGTTCCTCAACAATGTTTTCAAGGCAGGTAAAAGCTCCTGAAAATACACCGTTATCTGATTTTATCTCCGATTTTTCAACCTCAAGATATCGGAACTCCTCAATGCACATATCCGTAAACCTTAAAAACCCGAGCAGATTCTTCTGCTCATCTGAAAGAATTATCTCTTTTTCTTCGTAAAACATTTCGGTATATGTTGTTAACCCGACAGGCAGAGTAACTCCGTTGATTATCAACTTTTTTTTATCGCTGAATGAATTTTCTCTGTTTATTATCCCGAAAGGCAAATCAAACGAAAGGAAATTCATTTCAAAGCGTTTCTTTGCAGAGGTCGGTTTTCTTGCGATAAATTTATCGGGAGGGTTATATTGCATTTCCCTTTCCGTTCTTGCAACCACATATCCCTTTGCCTTGCAGAACGTGACTGTCAGGTCACGGTTTTCTTCAATTCCGCTTATAAGCAAATCGCCCTTGACAACGGCATTTCCGATTGTCTGTTCCGCAGTGCCGTTGAACGGTCGGATTATCGTTATTATTCCGTCTCTTGATGCAACAATATCTGTTGGGGTATTGTCGTTTTCATCGATTTCGGGCGATTCCACAGCTTCTCTTACTTCAATCAATGCCTTACTCCCCGAAATATTGATATTGAGCCACGAAAGTTCATCAAGTCTACCAAGTGCGGTGAATTCGGTGGTCTTTATATCGATTTTTGCTGCGGAAGCACCTTTTCTGACTCCCAATTCTTCAAAAACTCCGATAATTTTTTCTGAAGGCACTCTTGTGTTTCCGATAACATCGATGCTCCATATTCGTGTTGAAAGTATAAGCAACAGTGCAGCACCGATAAGCATTCCCGCAACCACTCCGACCCTGCGTTTATGTCTGCTCAGGAAAAACGGAAGTCCGTATTTCCGTTTTATTCTGACGGTCATTCCCGATTTGCGTGCAACGGAACGGATTTTTTTGTAGCTTGAAAAATCTGTGCAGGCAGAGATGACGCCTCCGTTATTTTTAAGATCCCATAAAATTATTTTGTTCAGCCGGCAGAGATTGAGAAATCTTTCCGCAAAGCCTCCCCTTGCCGTAAAGCCGACATAACCCGATATAAACCTCAGAAAATTCAATAACAGCATATATTCACCTTAATTGCAGAATTCAACGCAGGTTATTACACCCTTGATTATTGCCTGACTGCCCTGCATGGAAATTATCGTCATATCACAGCCGCAAAGCTTTACAGTCAGCTTCCCCGTATTGAGTGCAATCGTTTTTTCGCTGTATTCAAGCACGCCGATACACCCCTCCACGATAACCTCACGGTTCCCCGACATTTCGATATGCGCATATCCCGAAACTGTATCTGCAGGCAAATCAAAACTCCTGCTTATTGAGTTGATTATCCTTTCTCCCCTGCCCTCGCGGCAATTTCTTTTCCGCATAGATATTCCCCTCTGTTTCATATATTTAGACTATAATTACTATATGACTTTTTACGGTCAAAAAGAACGGGAGAAAAAATGATATGACAAAAGCCAAAGGATACACCGCTGTTTTTTCGGGAGTTATGATGTTTGTTTTTCTGCTTGTTTTTACAAATGATTTCGGAACGGGATTTTCAGAAGGGCTTATAAAATGCGCTGAAATCGTCATCCCCTCGCTGTTCCCTTTCCTTATCGCCGCTTCACTTTCGGGAAGCGGTAAAATACCGTCGAAAATAAGCCGTTTTATTTCACCGATTACAAATTTTCTCTTCGGTTTACCTGCTGAAACCATATTTGCGGTTGTTCTCGGTCAGCTCGGCGGTTACCTCTCGGGAGCCAAATCAGCGCAGTCACTATGTTCAACGGGGGAAATTTCGGAAAGTCAGGCTGAAAAACTGATGTTTTTCTGCATAAACCCGGGTATCGGATTTGCAATCAACGCAGTCGGCAGCATAATGCTCTCATCAAGAAACTCAGGAAGAATTATCTTTGCATCGATATGCATTTCAGGAATTATCTGCGGTATGATATGTCGGTTTTTGACGTGCAATACAGACTGCAAAAAGAAAAATAATATTGCTCTGCCGTCATTCTCCGAGACAATTGTAAACAGCGTTTCTTCGGGCGTTTTATCGCTTTTTACCGCATGCGCATTCGTCTGCCTTTTTTCAGGGGTTGTTGCCGTTATCGAAGCACATATTTCAAACGAAAACATAAAGCTTGCAGGCATTTGTCTGCTTGAAATAACAAACGGCTGTTTTTATGCTTCGGACGAATTATCCCTTCCCCTTATCTCGGCAATCTGCGCTTTCGGCGGTCTTTGCGTTCATATGCAGATTTTTGCCGTTGCCGATAATTTCAGGATAAGACTTCCTCTTTTTTATTTCTTCCGTATTCTGCATTCTGTTCTTGCATTTTTGGTGTGCAGTTTTATACTCCGTATGTTTCCGGCAGAAATTCAGACCATGGTCAACATCACACCTGAGGCTCAGCTGTGGTCTTTTTCGGCACCTGCGTCAATTTCCATGCTGTTTTTATCCGCTTTATTGATATTAGACCTTGATAACAAGCGAAAAATATGATAGAATTTATCGGAAAGGGTGTTGAATTCATGAAAAGTAAGCTTCTTGAAAAGAAAAAATATCCTGCCGCATGCGAATACTGCAAACACGGCCGTTTATCACCTGATGAAAAATCCGTGCTTTGCATAAAAAAGGGCATTGTTGAGCTTGACGGAAAATGCAGAAGATACGCATACGACCCCCTCAAGCGCAGACCTAAAAAGCCCGTTCTTATAGAAAGAGCCGACCCCTCGGATTTTGAACTTTAAAGGTGAAAAAAATGAAAACAATAAAAGAATTTATCTGCAATCCCCTGCCGACCCCGAATTGCCACGCTTCAACCGTTTTACCGCTTCCCGACGGCTCGGTTGTTTCCGCATGGTTCGGCGGAACAAAAGAAGGTACAAGCGACGTTAATATATGGTATTCACGCCGTGATGAAAACGGATGGAGCAAACCTGAAACCGTCAGCTATAACAAGAACATTCCTCATTGGAATCCAGTTCTGTTTCTTAAAGAAAACGGCGATATAGTGCTTTTCTTCAAGATCGGAAGAAAAATTCATTCATGGCGAACCTTTTTCAGCGTTTCATCTGACGGCGGAAAAACCTTTTCCAAGCCCGAAGAGCTTGTAAAGGGTGACAGAAGCGACGGCAGAGGTCCCGTCAAAAACAAGTGCATCCGCCTTTCGAACGGCAGAATTCTTGCCCCCGCATCTTATGAAAACAACGGTTGGAACTGTTTTGTTGACATCTCCGACGATGACGGTGCAACCTGGAGAAAAACTCCGAAAATCAGAACCGAACAAGCTGTTCCCATTTTCAACAGGCAAAACAGCTATACCTCAAACCTCATTCCCATGATTCAGCCCACTCTCTGGGAATCTGCACCGGGCAAGGTGCATATGCTGACAAGAACATCTGTCGGCAGAGCATACAGAAGCGATTCGGATGATTACGGTGAAACATGGTGCGAAGCATATCGCACGGATTTATGGAATAACAACAGCGGTCTTGATGTTGTCAGAACTCCGAACGGTGACCTCTATCTGATTTCAAATCCCGTTGAGGAAAACTGGGGCGAACGTTCACCGCTTACCTTGCAGAAATCAACGGATAACGGTGTAACATGGGAAACCGTGCTCATTTTTGAAGAAGAAAAGAAAGACAGCGAATTCTCATATCCCGCAATCGAATATCTTGACAATTCACTTTATATAACATATACTTATGAACGTTTGAATGTTGCGTTCTGGAAGGTTGACCTGTAAGAATCTTCATTCACAAAAAGTTAAAACAAATAACACACGGTATCAATAAACCTCCGATATATTTATCAAGGTTTAAATAATCAAAAAACACAAATACTAAAGGAGTCTCAAAATGAAAAAAATTCTTTGCCTTGTCCTTGCTTTTGCAATGGCACTCTCACTTGCAGCCTGCGGCGGTAACGCTGAACCCGAAGTTCCCGCTTTCGCTCTCACAGGCACACTCGAAGAAATTTCAGAAAGCATCTATGCAAACGAAACCGTTACAGACGAAATGGCTATCGGTCCCGCAATGGAAATCATGCTTGATGACATTGACGGTCTTACCTACAACCTCGGTGTTGCATCAGCCGATGCTATCGAAAGAGCAGTTATTTCTGAACCCATGATGTCATCAATCGCTTATTCACTTGCTCTCGTTAAGGCTAAGGAAGGCGCTGATATCGAAGCTCTCAAGAACGAAATTCTGGGCGGCGTTAACTACAGAAAATGGCTCTGCGTTGCAGCAGAAAAAATCGCTGTTGTTAACTGCGGCGATGTCATCATGATGATCATGGCAAGCGAAGAAATCGTTGACGGCATCCTCGCAGCATTCTCAACAGTTTGCGAAGGCAACGCAACAGAACCTCTCACAAGAGCAGGCGAAGTTCAGGAAGACATTCCCTTCGGCGAACCCATCGAAGAAGATATGCCCGCAGCAATGCCCGGCGAAGATATGCCTCTCGGCGACCCCATCACACTTGAATAATTTATGAAACAAAATAAGGCGGGTTTATCCCGCCTTTTTTCATGAAAGGAAACTTTATGCTTTTTTCAAGCTTAACCTTTTTATTCATCTTTTTACCGACTGTAATCGGTGTATATTATATTCTGCCGATGAAGCTGAAAAACATCTGGCTTCTTCTTTCAAGTTTGTTTTTCTATTTCTACGGTGAGCCGAAATACCTTATTCTGATGATTGCGGTTATTACAGTCAGCTATATTTTCGGTCTGCTGACCGACCGTGCAGAGGGTAAGGCACGCCTTGCGATAACAATTGCTTCGGTTGCCGTCAATCTTTCTGCGCTTATTTATTTCAAATATACCGACTTCTTTATTACAACCATAAATTCCGTTTTCAATTCCGATATCGGACTTTTGAAGCTTGCGCTTCCCATAGGCATAAGCTTTTTCACATTCCAGGCTATCAGCTACAACATCGATGTTTACCGCAAGGATACTCCTGCGCAAAAAAATCCTTTGAGCCTTGCGCTTTATGTTTCGCTTTTTCCCCAGCTTGTTGCAGGTCCGATTGTGCGATACACTCATGTTATGCACGACCTTAAACACAGAACACATTCTTTTGATAAGTTCTCCCTCGGAATCAGAAGATTTGTTATCGGACTGGGCAAAAAAGTCATTATGGCAAATTCCCTCGGAACGCTTTGCGAAACTTTCCGCGCCGCCGATGAAAAATCAACCCTGTTTTTCTGGCTCTATGCCGTTGCATTTGCCCTGCAGATTTATTTTGATTTCTCGGGCTACAGCGACATGGCAATCGGTCTGGGTCATATGCTCGGATTCAGATTCATGGAAAACTTCAATTATCCGTTTATTTCATCATCCGTTACCGAATTCTGGAGAAGGTGGCATATTTCACTCGGAAGCTGGTTCCGTGATTATATTTATATTCCAATGGGCGGCAACAGAGTCAACAAGCTCCGTTTCCTTCTCAATATTTTCACCGTCTGGTTTCTCACGGGATTCTGGCACGGCGCTGACTGGACCTTCATTCTCTGGGGACTTTATTTTGCGGCACTCCTTCTTTGTGAAAAATTCATTTCAAAGAAAATCAAAGACAGAGTTCCTAAATTCATCAATCATATTTATCTGATTTTTGTTGTTCTCATAGGCTTTGTAATCTTCAATGCAAACGGAATTTCGGGTGCAGCTGAAGATCTCAAGGGTATATTCACATCAGCTTATCCCCTCTCAAACAGCATAACTCTCTATTATCTGCGCAGTTATGCAATCCTGCTTATAACTGCCGCAATCGGTTCAACACCGCTTCTCAAAACAATTTGCAGCAAAATAAAGGAGAACAAAACCGGCGATAAAATTCTCAAAGTTGCAGAACCCGTGTTTGTTGCATCTGTTCTTATAATTGTTACGGCATATCTCATCGACGGAACTTATAATCCGTTCCTTTATTTCAGATTTTAAGGAGGCAATGACATGAAAAAATTCAGAAATATTTTAAGCATTGCCCTCTTTACTGTTTTCATTTTCGTGATTTCTGCTTCTTTCGTTATCAGAGAACCGATTTCCGTTCTTGTTTCTGAAAGAAGAAAAGCGGCTCAATTCCCTGAATTTTCTGTTGAAAAAGTTATCGACAAATCATTTTTCGACGGCGTTGAGGATTATCTGACAGACCAGTTTCCTCTGCGTGATAAATTCAGGGAAATAAAAGCTTTTATTCAGCTTAAGATTTTCAATCAGAAAGACAACAACGACACATTCTTCGTTGACGGTCATATTTCCGAAATGGATAAAAAATTGAATGAATCTTCGGTTAAAAATGCGGCAAATAAGATGAATTCAATCTATGATAAGTATCTCAAAGATAAAAACAACCGTGTTTTTTATTCGATAATTCCCGATAAAAACTATTTCCTCGCAGAAAAAAACGGTTATCCCTCGTATGACTATCAGAATATGACGGATATCATGAATGACAATATCGAAAACATGGAATATATCGATATTTTTGACTGTCTTACCGTTGATGATTATTACAAAACCGATTCACATTGGAAGCAGGAAGAAATATCGGCTGTTGTTGAAAAACTCGGCGAAAAAATGGGGTTTGATGCAATTGATACAAACGCATATACACCTGATAATCTCGGAGAGTTCAATGGCGTTTATGCTTCAAGGCTTGCACTCGGATTTGAACCCGATGATATTATCTGCATGAGAAACGAAGCCACCGATTCCGCTGTTGTTTATAATGTTGAAACGCAAAAAGAGCATATCGGCGTTTATGACACCGAAAAAATGAAGAAAAACGATAAATATGATGTCTTTTTCTCGGGTGCGGTGCCGATTATCACAGCGGAAAATCCTCTCAACCCCGACGGAAAAGAGCTTGTTATCTTCCGTGATTCATTCGGCTCATCACTCGCTCCCCTGCTTCTCGGAAGCTACGGTAAAGTCACTCTCGTTGACACAAGATACATTTCATCGCAGATTCTCGGTGAATTTGTTGATTTTGAAAACTGCGATGTTCTGTTCATCTATAACACACAGCTTCTTAATCAGAGCTCAATGCTTAAATAATTGTTGACAGAAATTATAAAAAGATATAAAATATTGTGGTAAAAAATTTACCGAACGGAGTGTAAAAAATGGCAGTTAAAAAGCTTAAGTATTTTGCAGGCGGCAAGTGGCTTGATTCTTCCTGCGAAAAATACATGGATGTTTATAACCCCAGCACAGGCGAAGTTATCGCACAGACTCCCTGCTGCACAAAAGACGAAGTTAACGAAGCTATTGCTTGCGCAAAGGAAGCATTCAAGAGTTGGTCAAATGTACCCGTTATGAAGAGAGTTCAGATTGTTTTCAAATTCCGCGAACTCCTTGAACAGCACATGGATGAGCTTACCGAAATCTGTGCAAGAGAACACGGCAAGGTTTGGAGCGAAGCAAAAGGCGATATCCTCAAGGTTAAAGAACCCGTTGAACTTGCTTGCTCGGCTCCCTCACTTCTCATGGGCGAAAGCATGCGAGATACCTCCTCAGGCTATGACACAACTCTTTACAGAGAACCTGTCGGCGTTTTTGCAGGCATTGTTCCCTTCAACTTCCCCGGCATGATTCCCATGGGCTGGATGTCACCCCTCTGCATTGTCTGCGGTAACACAATCGTTCTCAAGGCAGCATCAATGACTCCCATGACCTGCATGAGACTCGCAGAGCTCTGGCAGGAAGCAGGTCTTCCCGACGGCGTTATCAATATTGTTACATGCTCCAGAAATGAAGCTGAAATTTTTATGGATCATCCCGACGTTAAGGGCATCACCTTCGTTGGTTCAACAAGCGTCGGTCTTCACATTTATTCAAGAGCTGCCGCAAACGGCAAGAGAGTTCAGGCTCTCTGCGAAGCAAAGAACCACGGTCTTGTTCTCGAAGATGCTGCACTCGAAAGAAGCGCAAGAGGTATCATCAACTCATCATTCGGCTGCGCAGGCGAGCGCTGCATGGCTCTCCCCGTTATCGTTGCTCAGGAAAGCATCGCAGACGAGCTTGTGGGATATCTTGTTAAGTTTGCAAAAGAACTCAAACTCGGTCCTGCATACGATAAGGAATCAACCCTCGGCCCCGTTGTTACCGAAGCTCACAGACAGTCCATTCTCAAGTGGATTGAAAAAGGCATCGAAGAAGGCGCAGAGCTTGTTCTCGACGGCAGAAATCCCGTTGTTCCCGGCTATGAAAACGGCTTCTATGTAGGTCCCACAATCTTCGACCACGTAACAGAGGATATGACAGTCGGTCAGAGAGAAATTTTCGGACCCGTTCTCTGCGTAAAGAGAGTTAAGGACTTTGAAGAAGGTCTTGCAGTCATGAATGCAAATCCCTTTGCAAACGGCTCGGTAATCTTCACTCAGAGCGGCTACTACGCAAGAGAATTCGCAAAAAGAACAGACGGCGGTATGGTCGGCGTTAATGTCGGTATTCCCGTACCTGTCGGCGTATTCCCCTTCACGGGTCACAAGCAGTCATTCTTCGGTGACCTCCACTGCCTCGGCAAGGACGGTTTCCGTTTCTACACAGAAACAAAGGCTGTTACAACCCGTTGGTTTGACGAAGAAGAAATGAAGGCACAGACCGTTGATACCTGGGACGGTTCAGTCGGCGGCGACCTTAAATAATAGAATATAACAATAAATCAATCCCGTATTCTCATTGAGAGTACGGGATTTCAATTTTCAGATATATGATTTTCAATCATTTTTACGAGTTCATTCGGCATCATATCAAAAGCATTTGCGATTTTCCAAAGAGTTTCAAAATTAGCCTGTTTGTCGCCGTTTTCAATCATTGAAAGATGGCTTCTTGCAATTCCCGCAAGACCGCTGAATACCTCTTGGGATAAACCTTTTTCCTTCCTTATCCGCTGTATAACCCTTCCGACAGCACTGTTATCAAATTCTATCATCGCAGACACTCCTTTAATTAGAGTTTACAGATTTTATTATAAAATTATGTCTATGATGATAGACAAAACTAAAAATGTCTGCTATAATAGACATTACAGGCGATTTATTTTGTCATTTTACAAATATTTCAAAAAATAATCTGCCTGTTATAATCTATATGGAGGTATTCAGATGAAGAAAACGATGAAAAAATTTATTGCTGTTTTGTTAACTGTGGTTATGGTTTTACCAATTGCAGGACTCACTGTTAACAAATCGCAGGCAAGCGTGAACTATAACAGAACTGCCGCACTTAATTATGCTAAAGCTCACTGGAATGATGGTGTTGGTCAGTGTGCACAGTTTGTTTCGGCATGTCTTACTGCCGGCGGTTTATCTGTTTCACAAAATGTTTGTCTTAATTTGTGGAATACTTTAAAAAACTACGGAACACCTTACAAGCTTACTGCTACATCAAGCGGGAACGGAAACATTAAATTATCCTCAAATACCGGAAAAGTTGAAGCAGGCGATCCTCTGTTTTATGTTTGTGATACATGCGGTGGTGTAAACAGCAACAAAGCTTTCCCCCATGTTGTTTTTTGCGGAGGCACTGACTCGCAAGGTCGTTTAACAGCTTACGGACATAATGCTGCATGGAACAACAAGTTGGTTTGGACACAATTCAGTACAGGTGCTCATGCAGGTCATAAAACCAATATTTATTCTATTCACATCAATGCTGCGTCTTCCTACACCCTCACTTACAACGCAAACGGTGGTTATGGTGCACCTGCAACACAAACCGGTGCAACAAAATATACAATTTCATCAACCATTCCCAAAAGATTTGGCTACACCTTTTGTGGATGGACAGGAAATGGTGGTTATTCATATGATCCCGGCAACAATATTACACTTTCTCAAAACACAACGATTTATGCGGTTTGGGAGAATGATAGTTATACACAAAGGCTCTGTTATTCTGGACAAGAAGTATATTATAAATATATTCCTGCATCAAGCGGATATTATTGCATTGAGACTACTCACCATATTTCCGATGATATAGATGTCAAAAGTTACCTTTACGACTCCGCAGGTAATGAACTTGCTTATAACGACGATCGAGGCGCAAATATTGATGAATATTACGCATTCAATTTTCGTTCTTCCAGAATTGTTTATTATCTGACCGCAGGAAATACATACTATATTAAGGCGATGGCATGGAGCGGAAAGACCGGACAAATTTATTTTTATCCATTGAAAGTTCCCGAATTATACTATAATGCCAATGGCGGTAGTGGTGCACCTTCAGTGCAAACAGAAGAATCAACTTGGGGATTATCGAGTCTTAATTATACAGTTTCATCAATAACGCCTACAAGAAACAATTATACTTTTCTTGGCTGGTCAACAAACAGCAACGCAACATACGCAGATTATTATTCCGGTTCGTCTATCAAAATGGATTATAATGTCAACAGTTTAACCCTCTACGCCGTATGGCAATACAATCCCCCTACAAGCTACACCCTTTACTATAATGCAAACGGCGGTTCGGGCGCCCCTTCTTCACAGTCAGGTTCAACAACCTACACAATTTCTTCAACCCGACCCACAAGAAGCGGTTATACTTTCCTCGGTTGGTCAACGAGCAGTTCAGCTACATCTGCAAGCTACACCGCAGGTGACACAATAACACTTTCGTCAAACACAACACTCTATGCAGTTTGGAGATATAACGCTCCCACGACCTACACCCTTTCATATAATGCAAACGGCGGTTCGGGTGCTCCTTCTTCACAGTCAGGTTCAACAACCTACACTATCTCTTCAATCCGACCCACAAGAAGCGGCTATACTTTCCTCGGCTGGTCAAAGAGCAGTTCATCATATGCAACTGCAAATTATAGTGCAGGCGATACCATAACCCTGACTTCGAACACAACTCTCTATGCTGTTTGGAAAGCAAATTCATCATCAAACAACAACATCAAAATAACAATCAGAAACAATCCCGGCACAGTAAATCTTAACTACGGTGATACAATCCGACTCTATGCTGATGCAGAAAATCTCCCTTCAAACGCAAGAATAGGCTGGTATGTCGATGACGGAAGTACCATCTCTGCGAAGGTAAGTGATGATAATACATACTGCGAAATAACAGCTAAAGGAACCGGAACAGTTACTATTGCCGCAAAAGCCGTTGATGCTAACGGCAATATTATGACCGACAGTCAAGGAAATCAGATTGGTGATATTCAAAAAATAAACACCAAAACTTCTTTCTGGCTTAAAATCGTTTCGTTCTTCAAAAATCTCTTTGGAGCAAACAGAACAACAATTCAGGCATTAAAGAATGTTTTCTGATAAACGAACATAAAAAATCAGCTCCGTATTCTCAATGAGAATACGGAGCTTTATTATGTTTTAATTAAAAATCAACCTTAAGGTCATAGTAGCAGCACTTGAAGAGCTTTTCCATTTCTTCCTGGCTGGGCTGACGGGGGTTGGAGCCTGTGCATGCATCGCCGATAGCGTTCTTTGCGATTTCGGGAAGTCTTTCAAGGAATACTTCTTCGGGAACGAAGCCCTGTTCGCAAGGATAGCTGTCTGCACCGTAGTTCTTGATGCACTGAGGAATATTGAGCTTATCATTCATACCGCGGAGATATGCAATAAGAAGCTGAACCTTCTCTTCAACTGTTTCGCCGCCGAGATTCATTCTGTCTGCAATCTTTGCATAACGCTTTGCAGCTGATTCAACCTTTGCGTTGAATTCGATAACCTTGGGAAGATACATTGCGTTAGCTGCACCGTGAATGATGTGTGCACCGTTGCCGTAGTCAGCAAAAGCTGCGCCGGTCTTGTGAGCCATCGAGTGAACAATACCAAGGAGAGCATTTGAGAATGCCATACCTGCAAGGCACTGTGCATTGTGCATTTTTTCGCGGCAACCGTTATCGCCGTTATATGAATCAACAAGATTTTCCTGAATCATTTCGATTGCATGGAGAGCGAGAGGATCTGTATAGTCGCAGTTTGCAGTTGAAACATAAGCTTCAACAGCGTGAGTCATAGCGTCCATACCTGTGTGAGCAACAAGCTTCTTGGGCATTGTTTCTGCAAGCTCTGAATCAACAAT
The DNA here is from genome assembly GCA_937888485.1 of uncultured Clostridia bacterium. Classification (GTDB taxonomy): domain Bacteria; phylum Bacillota; class Clostridia; order Oscillospirales; family Acutalibacteraceae; genus CAG-177. Next base: position 22,400 of record CALAQQ010000169.1, on the reverse strand, counting down.
AGCGATATCGGGTGTGATTTCAAAGTCTGCAAGAGGATATTTGATACCCTTTTCGTAGTCTGTGATAACAGAGAAAGCTGTAACTTCTGTAGCTGTACCTGATGTTGAGGGAATAGCAATGAAGCGAGCCTTCTTGCGAAGTTCGGGAATACCGAAAACAACACACATTTCTTCGAATGTGATTTCGGGATATTCATACTTAATCCACATTGCCTTCGCAGCATCGATGGGTGAACCGCCGCCTACTGCAACAATCCAGTCGGGCTCAAATTCAGCCATAACAGCTGCGCCCTTCATAACTGTATCAACAGAGGGGTCGGGTTCGATGCCTTCAAAAAGCTTGACCTCAAGACCTGCTTCTTCAAGATAAGCTACAATCTTATCAAGGAAGCCGAACTTCTTCATTGAGCCGCCGCCTACGCAAACGATAGCCTTTTTGCCTTTGATTGTTTTGAGTACCTCAAGAGAACCCTTGCCGTGGTAAAGGTCTCTGGGGAGAGTAAATCTTGCCATTGGAATCATCCTCCTTAAATTTTAATACATAAATATTATATCATATCTTTACGATAAGTACAATACAAATATTTTTATCGGGCGCAAAAATGCCCGCCAAAATGACGGGCATTTTTATTATTTGTTGAAATACTGGGGAAGGAATTCCTTATGTGCTTCCTTAAGCTCGTTGAAGCACTTTACGGTCTTTTCGTAGTCACCGACAAGAGGATGAACAAGGAGACCCTTGATTGCGTAATCATCGTCGCCTGTGATTGCTGCCTTAACCGCATACTTTTCATATGTCTTGACAACTCTCATAAGTCCTACGATATGGTCATTGATTTTTTCTGTTACGGGAACGGGTGTTGCGCCGTCTGCACCGATAACAGCTGCAATTTCAACGATATCATCGTCAGCCATGAAGGGAAGTGTTCCGTTGTTCTTGATGTTTACAACGTGAACATCCTTCTTGTCGTTTGCAATTGAATCGATAAGCGAAACAGCTGCAAGCGAATACTTGTGACCGCCTCTCTTATCGAGAAGTGCAGGCTTTGTCACGATTTCTTCGTTCTGATACATTTCAAGAAGCTGTTCTTCGATTTCCATGCAAACCTGAGCTCTTGTCTTATCATCTTCTCTCTGATGAGCAAGCTTTGCTTCACGGCAATAATAATACTGAAGATATGATGAGGGAAGACCCTGAACTGTCTTGAGGCAGTCGATTGAGAAACCGTCATCCTTGATGTTTGCCATAACCTTGGGTGAGAAACCGCTTTCGATAAGGCCGGGAAGAAGTTCTTCGCCGTTCTTCTTGACGGATGTAATCCAGCTGAGGTGGTTAAGACCTACATATGTAATTTCGCTGTCTTCGCCTGTGATTTCCTTAACGTCGTCGAGCATATCAATGGGAACATTGCAAAGACCGATGTTCTTAACGTTGGTGTGGTTAAGAATGAACTCGGTGATTATACCCGAGGGATTTGTGAAGTTGATAAGCCATGCATCGGGGCAGATAGCTTCGATTCTGTCGCAGATATTCTTGATAACGGGAATTGTTCTCTGAGCCTTGAAGAAACCGCCGATACCTGTTGTTTCCTGACCGATGAGGTTGTATTTCTTGGGGATGCTTTCGTCAAGATGACGGCAGGGAAGCTTGCCGACACGAATCTGTGTTACAACGAAATCTGCGCCTTGAAGAGCTGTGTCAAGGTCGTCTGTGAACACTACTTCACAGTCGTCACCGACATTCTTAAGCATTCTTACGCAAAGGTCGCCTACGATTGTTCTCTTTCTTTCATCAATATCCATGAAGGATATTTTCTTGAGTTTAAGGCTGTCCTTCGCCTTAAGAAAACCGTCAACAAGCTCGGGGCAATAAGTGCTGCCCGAACCGATTACAGCAACATTAATTTCTCTCATATCTATATCTCCTTATCCTACATAATCCTGCATAATCCAGTTGATGCATCCTGTTACGGGAAGAGCATCAAGCTTTATAAACTTAAGCTTCTTACCGCTGAATTCTTCAGCCTTTGAAAGAAGCATATCAAGATAAAACTTATTATCCAGCTTAACGTTGATTGAACCCGAAAGAACAACTTCAACCTCACCGTCACCGAAATCAAGCTCATTTGAAAGAGCTGCAATAAGCTGTGCACCTCTGATTGCCATTCTTTCACAATAATCACGAGCAGGTTTATCGCCCTGCTTTGCAGCTTCAAAGAAGAATGCAACCATGTTTCTGATATGCTCTGCACCGTCTTCGCCTTCGATTTTTTCGATAAGACCAAGAACCTCGCCTCTGTCCTTGAAGCCGTATTTATCCATTACCATGGGAGTAATGAGTGTTTTTTCAAGACCGAGGAAAAGCTCATTATAAACAAGTCTGAATGCTTCGATAACGATGTTACCGCCGCCCGAGATATCACCCGAGAAATCGCCGAGACCTGCAAGCTGGAGCATCTTTCCGTCAAGACCGATACCGTTACAGCAAACACCTGTGCCGCAGTTGTAACCGATTGCACTCTTGCCTGTTGCACCTGCTTTTACAACGATGAAACCGTCATTGAAAACCTCGAAGTTATCAAGACCCTTTTCACGAAGCTTTGCACACATGATATCATACTGATAAGGATGATCAATACCCGCAAGACCCATGAGTGTGAAGCTTACATCGGCAAGCTTGATGCCTGCTTTTTCGCAAAGCTCATTAAGTCCGTTAATGATAATATCACTTGCGCCGTCAAATGCGGTTTCAAGATTTTCATGGTTACTGCCTGCACCTGTTACGGTTTCAAGCATTTTTTTGTTTTCATCAAAAAGGGCAAAAGCGGTTTTTGTTCCGCCGCCGTCAACACCGATATAATATTTCATGCTTTTCTCCTTATCATCCAAAGAATTCTTCACAAACCTCATCAAGGCAATACTTGCCGCGTCTGATGGGTTCTCTGTCTATCCACATACCGTTTGTGAAATCGGGGAATGCAACAGGTGCGCTTCCGAGTGCGATTGACTGCTCTGAAAGGCAGGTAACAGCCATCATAACCGCTGTATCATAAACATCGATGGGAGGCTTTGCATCAAGTCTTACGCTCTCTGCAAACGCAGAAAGAACAAGATAGTCCATACCGCCGTGACCTGCGTGAACACCGTCTTCCTGATACTTCTTCCAAAGGGGATGTTCATACTGTTCGCGATAACCCTCAAAATCTTCGGGATGATGCATCCAGTCGCCTTCTTCATGCTTTGTCTGACCCTCGATATAAATCGATTCGCCGTCTTCCATATAAATACCCTTTGTGCCCTGAACACGGTATGCTCTTGAATAATGTCTGGGAAGCGAGCAGTCGTGAGTAAGAACAACTGTTTCGCCGTTTGCGCACTTGAGCATTGTTGTTACGATATCGCCCTCGTTGAAATTATAATTTGCAAGGTCATAATCCTCGCCCTTGTTATTCTTGATCCATTCGTTAAGACCTCTTGATTTGCTTGCCATTGAAACGAGCGAAACAAATCTGTTGCCTCTGTTGATGCCGAGAACCTTGGTGATAGGTCCGAGCTGATGAGTGGGATAAAGCTCGCCGTTTCTCATCTGGAAATTGAAAAGTCTGCCGTGTCTGTTTTCTCTGCCGAGGCTGATTTCATCACGAAGGTCATGCTGATATCCGCCTGCCATATGTATGATTTCTCCGAAAACGCCCTGTTTCACCATGTTGAAAATAGCCATTTCGTTTCTGTCATAGCAGCAGTTTTCGAGAAGCATGCAGAACTTGCCTGTTTCCTCGCTTGTGCGGACAAGCTGCCAGCATTCTTCGATGCTTGCGGCGCCGCCTACTTCCATAGCAACGTGAATGCCCGCCTTCATTGCGTCAACGGCAATTCTTGAATGGGTAATCCATGTTGTTGCGATATAAACACCGTCAAGGTTTTCTTTTTCAAACATCTCTTTATAGTCGAGATAAAAATTGGCATCGGTGCCAACCTCTTCCTTGACTATTTCAGCGCCTCTCTTGGCTCTGTCTTCATATTTATCACAAACAGCGGGAACTCTTACGCCATCGCATTTGAGAAGTTCACGAAGCATTCCCGAACCTCTGCCGCTTGTGCCGATAATACCAATGTTAACAAATTCTTTCATAGCAATACCTCTGAAAAATAAAAGTAACTGTCGGACATTCTCCGACAGTTACCATTATAAAACAACTTTCTAAAAATATCAATATTATTTAAAATATCTTTTAAAATGTTTTTGCCATTTCATGAGATAAAGAGACAGCATTTTAGTAAGAGCAATATCATACATGATAAATGCAAACGTTCCCATGCCGAGGAGAATGGGATAAGCCATCATTCCGAACTCTTCGGTTTCATCAATGGTAACACCCATGAGGTTTATCATTAAGTAATACGAAACCACCATTGTTCCCGCAAAAGTAAGAACTTTCAATATCCACCCTATTGCAGTCGGGAGCTTTGCTTCGATAACGGACTTGAAAATCGGATAATATCCGAAGAAAGCGAGATACATCACCGCTACCTCTTTATCTGGAACAAGAAGCATTCCGAGAATTGCAACGGTGCAATAAACTCCGAACGCCCATTTTTTATCAATTTCAATAACAACAAAAACTATAAACAAACCTGCAACGGCAGGAAGCGCATATGTTAAAAAGGGAATTATCGCAACCGAAATCATCAGAACGAGCGATACCGCCGCAACAATTCCTCCTATGGCACATTTTGAACTTTGTTTCAATTATTATTCTCCTTTAGCAACAAGGTATCAAATCACCGCCGAAACATTCACAGCAACAGTCAGCGCAGATAAGACCCGTACACATATCGCATCCCGAACAGCCCCTGTTTTCCCTTTCTCTGCGTTCGGTTTTATAACCGCCGGTACGGGAGTTGTTCACCTTGTTAAATGCCATCTTATAAGTATTATTTGAAGGGTCAAGATTGCTTGCAGTTGCAAAATTCTTTGCCGCTTCCTCAAGCCAACCTCTTTTTTGCTGAATTGTTCCTTTGAGATAATACCACTGTGCATCTCTGTTATATTCAGGCATTCCGTCAAGAAGGGTCTGCGCATCATCAAGTCTGCCTGAATTTATTTTTGCTCTGATATCGGAATAATCCGCACCGGTATATGATGAACCGCCCATAACAATTGCATCGTAAGCGGCGTTGATTTCGTCAACCATTGACTGATTGTTGCCGTCCTGATATCTTCTGAGCAATTCACGGTAAGCAGCATTAATCTGCTCCATTCCCGCACCTTGAGGAACACCGAGAACTTCATAAGGATTTCTCATTAAAACCTCACTCCACTGTATAAATAGTTTTCTCTTTCGTTTCCGTTCTGTATTTTTTCAGCACTCTTTCCATACTGAAATCAAGTCCGTCAAGAACTATATTTTCAAGTATATCTTCAAAGCGTTTTTTCTGAGCCGAATCAAGCGCTTCAAGTGCATTGCTTTGGGTAAGATTGAGCATACCTGTTACACTTTCTGCAAATTTCATTCTTATATTTTCATTTTTTATTTCCGAATATTCCGACGAAAACGGATTGAAACTTCCGTTTTTCAAATCATCTTCAAGGTCATCGGCAGCATCGAGAATATAGACATATCTGCCGACCATATATCCGAGGGAATAAAGAGATTTTTTCCTTTCGCACTCATAACCGATTGAAAATATTTTCCCCAATGCATCGGCACTCGGATGCGCCGCTTCATCAATGCAAACCCCGTTCTTTTTTTCGGTTTCGGACTGAATTTTCATTGAGTCACCTATAAACTTATCAATATCGGGGGCAAGGCGTTTTGCCTTTTTATACATAAGAAACACAATCGGATACAGCAGATATGCAACAAGCTTTGATTTGAATCCTCTATCGTGCATATTGTCGAGAATTTTATAGAATACGGTTATTATGACCGCATGTGAACAAAAATCCAAATCTTCCTTGTTTTGGCATATCATACATTTTTTTGCAGGGTTATAGGGACATCTCTTTCCGACGAATGAGCAGCCGTTTTCAGCCGACGCAAGACGGAGCACTGCCGCAAAGGCGAAATCATAGCTTAAAAAGAGCTGGGCTATGGGAGAATAGTTTCTGCCGAGCGCTCTGCAGAGAGAACAGTAAATTCCTCTGTAAAGCTCATAATCCTTCATCTTCATTTCAGGCTTGAAGGCTTTTACATATCCGAGCAAATCCAACCCTCCGATAATTTATTACACTATATTTTATATTATTTTTCAGCACAATCGGTTAACATATTGTAAATTTTTTAACAAATAAACAGAAAAAGTAAAACGGCACAGCCGAAGCTGTGCCGTCAGATCGTGAAGTATTATATTTTATCGCAAAACAGACACATTCACCTGAGTAACATCTTTATCTACTTCCACTAAAACAGCCTGATAACAAATCACGGTTAATCCGCCCATGCTGTATGCGGTGTAACCAACTTCAAGAGTATTTTCATCTTCATATGAGTATTTCACAATAGCTCTTCCTCCCGTATCCGGAAGTGTAGCCGTAAACAGAACGACAGATTTATTTTTAAAATACTCTTCATCATACATTGAGTATTTTTCATTTGTTGCATCAACAAGTTCTGCCCATTCAGAATATTCAGAAACAACCGTGGGTTCATCAACATAAAGATTATAATTCCCGTATGTTCTGTAATTGCATTGCATATCTTTTCTCGCAACGGAAATATTCTTTATGTCACCAATGATTTCAAATACAATTGCCTCTTCGGTTATAGCAGAAAAACCAGCATCATGGAACTCGTTCAATCCGTAAATGATTTCAAGGTTTTCACCGTTTCTGTAAAACTTAATCACTTCGGGTTCGATCGAACCATTTGTGAATGCTTCGGGAATAACAACAAGGGAGTTATTTTTAAAGAAAGTCTCATCATATTTTTCGAGGCTTGATGAAGATTTTTTAAGGAGAGATGCCCATGTTTCATAATCTGAAACAATCACGGGTTCATCTTCAGTTGTCAGATTGAATTTTCTGAGATTGTGGCGGTTAAAGACAATTTCATCATCATTTACTGTCAGCTTAACGGCAGATGTTTCTTTTGATGCCTCAACGGCAACTATCCGAGTGCAAGCCAAAGTGTAATCGGGGTCATAATTCGGTTTCATTGTGCAACCAATTTCAACCAAAGCATTCTTTTGATTTACGGAGTTAACCTTTATGCTGCTGTATTCATTCGGTACAATAACAGCTGTCAACACCAATGATTTTTCTTCAAAATATTTTTCGTTTATACAGTAGTCACCAAAATATATAAAATCTGCGGTTGATGCCCAGGTTTCATAATCGCGTATAATTTTTGACTGACCGTCGGCAAGTCTGAGATTTGCGAACTGCTCATAACCAAAAACTCTATAACTGCGGGATAAACCGAGAATATCAAGACTGACAGCATCAACATCCTTGTTGCATTCAACAATAATAAAATAAAGCCCTTCTTTATTTGAAGAATCATTATTTTCTTCCCATCCGGTTATTTGAAGTTTCTGCTCTGTTCCGGTAAGCTCTCCTTTGGAATTATAAATTCTGTTTTCCTTTTGTTCTATATCGGCAGGTCTGAAATCCATTCCGTCTTCAACAAAATAACTGCGGACAACAGCCAGAGATTTTTCGGCAAAATATTCTTCATCATATTTCGAAAATCCCGATGCATGTTCAGACAATTCCGCCTTAAAGCTTTCGGCACTGTGGAAAACCGAAAACAAAGGAGCAGGATAGCTGAAGTTCACATATTCGCAAAGGAAATAATTATAACCTGCAAACTCATGCATTTCGTGTTCTTTTTCAAATTTTACAAAATTTTCATTTGCGGAAATCTCTGTTATGTTTTTGCTTGTTTCAACAAAAATAAGTTTTGAGATTTTTTTGGCTTCTTCAAACTCACCGTCTGATGAAACCGTATAATCAACTTCGATAATATCACCGTTTTCCGTTACCGAATCAACCGTTATTTTGTAAGACGAATCAGGAAGAACAACGGGAATAACAGCAAGATTTTCTTTCTGAAAATAGATATCATCATATTTTAAAAGATCGAAAGGAACAGATTTGCTAAGTGCTGACAGCGCACTGAAACTGTCAACCAAAACAGGTGCATCAACACTGAAACTGAAATCAGCAACAAAGTAATGATTATCCGAGGGAATAATTATCGGTTTATTTTCAACAATCTCACCTGAAGCAGAAACAGTTTTTATATTTTTGCTTGTTTCAACAAGGATAACCTCATAACAGAGAACATCTGCGTATTCCCCTTTGCCTTCGGTAAGAGTATATAAAAGTTCAAGAGTTTCGCCGTCTTCAGAAACAGAAACCACCTCAACCGTATATCCCGGATTCGGAAGTTCAACGGTAACAAGAGCGAGATTGCGGTTAAAGAAAAATTTCCAGTCGTATTTTTCGGACAAATCACTGTTTTTATCAACAAGCTGATACCATGAAACATAGTCCGAAACAATGGAAACAGCACCGTCTTTTTCAGCGGTTCCAAAAAGTTCCGAATCACAGATTGTAACAGTATTTTCAACAGGTTCCTGCGGATAAATAAAAGAAAATGCATTGTTTAAAACCATTAAAACGGATAATAACATTGACAGTATTTTCAATAATAAAGCTTCCATATTATCAACCTTTCGTATTTAGTTGCCGAAAAAACGCCATTCAAACCACTTCAAGCACCCCATTTTTCAGAAGCATTAATAATTCCATAACAATATTATAGTTTTGAAAAAAATCAAAGTCAAGAAGAATTACCATTTCCAGGTTATTCTCATATCTGTCCGCACATTCACAATTACAATAATACACATATATTATATGATGTATAACTTCGTTTGTCAACTGATGTATTACATCATTTTATGAAATAATAATTCAAATTATAATTGAAGTAATACAATCAATTTGAGGTGGGACGATTATGAGCACCGACCCTAATATCAACAAGACTCTTGGCAATCGTATAAAAACTATTCGTATCAAGCAAAAATTAACAAGAGAATCACTTGCGGAAAAAATCGATGTAAGTTCCCGTTTTCTTGCAGATGTTGAAGCCGGAAAAACAGGTGTTTCCCTGGCAACACTAAAAAACATTTGTGAAACTCTGAATGTTTCGTCAGACTATCTTCTCGGTCTTCTTCCTGATGATGATGAAAAGAATTTCAGTAATTTGGAAGTTTTGATTAACAGAATAGACAAGGAAAAAATGCAATATCTTATTGAAATAGTATCTTCTTTCCATTCTGCAACAAAAAAACACTTCAAATCAGAATAACAAATAATCTCAAGCTCATCTTCTTTTAATCAAAAAAAGGGTGATGTTTCCTTACGGAGGCATCACCCTTGAATTTTATAATACTATTTCAAATTCATTTTCGCCTTGTGACAGTTCAATTTCTTTATCACCGAAACGGAAAACTGCTTTTGTGCCGTTGGGTATTGAAATACCGAACTTTATCTTGCCCGAATCATTCTCATAGTTGACGGCAACCTTACCCTGAGGCGTTTTCATGCTGCCGCTCATTCTTGTGAAACGGTCAACCGACTGCGGAGCAATAACAAGCGAGGTATAACCGACTGTATTTTCAGTCTGTCTTATTCCAAGCAGATATTCAAAAATATAGGCAACTGTTGAACCGAACATAGGATGGCTGTGAGAACGGCTGCGGTTACTGTCCCAATACTCATGGAATGTTGTCGCACCGTTTCTGCGCCAATGCTCATAACCTTGCTCGCCATTGTTTGTCATAAGGTCAACAGCTAGGTCGCTGTCACCTTTTTCAAAAAGCACACGTGTCACGATATCCGTTGCAAAAATTCCCGTGTCATAAAATCCGAGCTTTTTATAATAGCTGACCATATTTTCATAGGTCTTTTCGTTGCCGAGTCCGATATCAACGGCAAATGAATTTGCGCCCTGAACGTTCATGACAAAATTATCGTCAAAGGCATTGAAATACGCCGCGGTTATCGCACCTTTGCGGTATTTTATCTTTTCTTCGTATTCCGCAATATCCTCATCCCTACCGATAATCCTTGCGATTTCGCACATCTGCTTCAAAGATTTCACCATGAAATATGTATTGACCATCGGAGCAGGAAGAAACACCTGCTGATTATGGGAGGTTATATCTCTGTCGGGATAAAGAATATTCGGTCCGCACCAGTCGCCGAGACACCATTCGCCCTTTTTATCGCTTGTAACAAGTCCGTAGTCCGAGTGGGATTCAAGATAGTCAATATAGCGGCGCATATTGGCATAATATTTTGCGAGAATGTTCTTGTCACCGTAGTGTTTATAAAGCTGATAAGGCACTTCAACAATTGCACATCCCCATCCGCCGGGTCCTCCGCCACTTCTGATATAAGGCGCTGTATACTGAATGTGACCGCTTAAAACATCCTGGCAGTCTCCGATATCCTGCATCCATTTCTCATAGAACTTTCTCGCATCAAGTACGGATAAAACGGCATGGCACGTTACCTGTCCGTCACCGGTATACCCTCTTCTTTCAAGATGAGGACAGTCCGACGGATGTCCCGTATGCATATTGCAAAGCATGGTGTGAATGAAGGTTTTATAGGTCCAGTTGAGCGTTGCATTATCGCATTCAAAGGTTGAAGAAACCGGTACATCGGCATGAATAACCTTTATACATTCAGGAGTTGCATTTCCTGTAATCTCAAAATATCTGAATCCGAACCATGTAAATTCGGGCTGAACGGTTATTTCCTTACCGTCCGAAACAACGGTAAACTGCTGACCGTGAATATGGGTAAGCTCATTGTTTTCCGATATTTCTTCGGCAAGATTAACAGTTATTTTTTCACCTTTTTGGGCGTTGATTTTCAGAACAGGATAACCTGTTGTGTTTTCACCGCAATCATAAATTATGCCCGATTCGCTTTCTGCAATTTTTTTGACAGGAAGAGTTTGAATAAGCTTATCCCACGGACAGTCTGTTGAACAGTATTCGGTTTCAAGATTTTCCGTCGGAACAGCGTAATCCCATGAAGAATCATCAAAATCCGCATCAAAACATTCATAATAACCGGAATAATCATGATGCTCCGACCAAGTGAAATTATATTCTTTAACAAAGCTTTCACCGACACGGCAGTTTTCATCGGAAACAAAACGACGGATATCGTTTCCGATTTCGGCTGTTATACAATAAATCGCTTTCGGCAGACCGAAAAGACGGTTATCATAAGTATACCAACCACCGCCGTAATGAATGGCGATGCTGTTTTTACCCTCTTTTATGAAAGGTGTTATATCGAATTGGGGAACATAAACCCTGTGAGCGGAAATAACCTCGTCAACGGGGTCGCATGTCGCCTCATAATCCGAGGAAAGAGGCAGGAAGGTGTCGGGATTTATGCATTTACCGTTAATATAGCACTTAAAAAATCCAAGTCCGAGAATGTTGAGGGTTACTTTGTCAGAGGTTTTTGCTTCAAAACATCCTCTTATTACGGAAAAAGTTTTATCTGTGCGATTTTTTGTACCTATCCATTTTGCATTATGAAAAAAATGTTCACGGGTCATATTGTATTCTCCTTTCGGAATCTTATATTCAAAGTATAACATATATAAACATTTTGTCAAAACAAAAAGCACTTCTTTGCGAAGTGCTTTTTTCCTGGTACGAATGTGGATAACGGATTCAATAAAACAAATGTCTATTGGCAGTAGCATACATATTCTTAAACATAGTATTGTAAAACTGATATATTATAATAAATCTAAATAATTTTTTAGGGTGTGTTTAGGAATTTATTATTTCAAAATTGTATTCCTTTATATTATTTATAAGTTCGTGCTGAACACTATTAATATACGATTTTATGTAACTATAATCCGCATTTCTATTCTGAATTTTCTCCAAAAGACCATCTTGAAAATCAGTTAAAACTTTATTTGTTTTAATAGAGAGATTATCATCTATAATAGTAATATCTGAAATTAAACCTTGTTGAAACTTTGTGTATTCTACTGTAAAAGGATGAACAATTTCTGATTTGATCTTTTGTTCATAATCAGAATATGCCATCGCATCTCTCTTGCTATCTATATCTTCAAATATATCTATTAAAGCTATGCATTGATTGAAAAATTTAAAAATATCATTTAGATGTCTATCGATAACGAGATTTTTGTACCAAGCATATGCTATATCTTTTTTTCTTTCAGCTTTTCTTATGATATGATTTTCTTTTCTTGTTGTACTAGCGACTAACAAAGACAACGATGCTGTTATACAAGTAAAAATCGATGTAAAATTTCTAACCGTTTCTGTTACATTATCTTTTTTTATGAAGTCACATATAGTAAACACAATAAGTGTTAGTATTACAGCAGATGCAAGAACAACTAAGATTACAGATATCCAATTAATGTCTTTCTTTTTCGATTTCATGATTGACCACCTAATAAATCAAGCGTATTAACAATATTAAAAATTCCGTTGTCAATATTCATTCTTATTATCTCATCGCAAGAAAAGATGTACCTTGCTTTAAACTCATTAACCCCTAAGGTTTTTATACTTTTTTGAAACAATCCAGAAAAAAAGGACGAATTTACAGAATAAACATCATCAGGAATGATAAACTCCACTTGATTGTTTTGAGTATCTAACAAGTCAATATTAAATTCTTTTCGTGCTTTTTCGCCTAAATCAACGCCAGATAACACTTTGTATTTTTTCCCATTTATTACGTTTAAATTAATTATATCCATATTACTTAACTCCTTTTCAAATATTTTTTATCAATATATAAATCCATAGAGACGATTGTACCAGGAAAAGAGTTTTTGATGGTTCTCACATATTTCTTATCTGGTTCTTCATACAAATTTTCGGATTTGTTAAATGTAATTATTTTATTACTGTAACCATTTTTAAATTTTTTCTCAATAAGTTTATATTTGCCATCAAAAAGTATGCTACATTTTCCGGATGTAATGCTGAATATAGATTTATAGTTTGAGTCTTCCGTGTGAAATAGCTCAAGAAAAGATTCAATAAAAGTTACTGTACCATTACCCCTAACTCTATCTTTATCAACAATTCTAGATGTTCTTTGTTGAAGTGAGAACAAAGTGTATAATGTTTCTTCATCCCTTACTGATCTGAATGAATACCATGTTTTCTTAACATAATGGTTAATTTGTTTTAACATGGATTTAGAATTACAGTTTTTCAGTCCATCATATATTGTGTCACCAAAATCAATAATGCTTAATTTGCATTTACCCAATCCACTATTGCTATCATAACAATAGTGCCCTAGGGTAAACCACGATACATTGTTTCCCCCATGTGAACAGCAATTATCAACTACTTCACCAAAGAATCGACCGAACAAATTTTTTCCTTCTTTGGTTAAACCGAGTCCGTGGCGTTTTAAAGATCTATCAATATATTCTATAGACTTTTCAGCCACATCTGCAGAAGCACCATTTTTTATCAATTCGAGTTTTTCGTTGTCAGGGATCTCTGCATTATAAATTCCCAAATGTTTTAATAAACCACTCATTTTTACAAGTGAGTCCACATCTCTATTATATGAAACTTTTCCATTCCTCATGTCACCGGAGATTTCAATATCCCATCCAAGCGATTCCCTTCGCTTTATACACTCCAGAATAATGATATCCATCGTAGTAGAGGCACAAACGCCTAAATAACTACAAGAAAAATGATTGAAATGTATTTTTCTTACTTTCGAATCTAACAGACAAGTATATAACTTCCTTAAAAAATAAATACTTTCGTCGGGAGCTTTAGAAAAACAAAAAACTTTTGGAACATCTAATTTAACAGTTTCACTTTTATAGAAAATGGGAAGAGCAAATGCTTTGTTATCCAAACAATATAGAATATTTGAATAGTATTCTCTTTTATTGTTTTTACCTTTAGAATGTTTATTATTTACCCTTTTTCTAAACTTTTTTATTTTTCTATGTATATAGCGCTCATGCTTTATTTTTTGTAATTTGCGAACATAATTTTGTTTCATTATATGTTTTTCTGCAATTAGCATATCTTTTATAATTAGTTTTCCGAATAATCCCTACTAAGAATTATTGTGTAATTGCAAACTCCTTCCGCTTGAGATATTTCTATCCTATATGTTTCATTACCATTTAGATATACATTTGCCGATCCTCTGCTACTATTGGAATCTACAATCAATTCATTTTTACTGGTATATAGTTTAAACCAATATTTGGACTCTACATCATCAATGTCAAATGTGATTATATAATTGCCTTGTTCAACATTTGAAAAATAATATTTATTATTTTGATCAGTGTAATTTATAGTTCCATAAAAAGGAAACGATACATTTTCTGGTTCTTGGGGTATACCTATTTTTATTGTATAGTCAATAAATCCATCTAAATATGAAACAAATATGGTGTACTGTTCACCTTTATTTAGTGATACAGTTATCCCTTTATTACTGTAATTTTTGTTGCCTAATTCTGTTTTTTTGCTATTTAAGATTTTCACATTGTAGTTTTTAGTGACATCTGATGTATCAAAGTCAAAACGATATGTTCCGCTGGTTTTAGCAACAAACAAAAAGCAATCACTTTGATCAATATAACTGATTGTTCCAAATATTGTTTTACCCGGAATTTCTGCTATTGAGTTTGGTTGATAAATTTTTATTTTAAAACTAGCTAATCCCGTGTTTTGAATTATTTGTATTCTATATGTTTTTCCGCTTTCCAATAAAACAGAACATCCATTAGTCCTATTGTTGTATGAAGATTCTACAAGTATGCTTTCATTTTCTTGGAGAACAATAAAACTATAATTTTTATTTGTATCATCAATATCAAAATCAAATCTATGTATACCAGAAACTATGGCACTAAATTCATATTGAATGATTTCACTTTCAAATCTAAATTCTCCAACAATAAAATCACTTGTAATTACTTGCATGTCTAATGGAACACCGATAGATATATAACCTTCAAAGTCAACACCTTCTTTTTGTCTAACAGTAATAATATATGATTTTCCTTCTTTAAGATCAACGAGTGCCCCATGGTCATAATAAGATTTATCTGTTAATACTTGTTCTTTTTCATCAATAATAGAGAAAGAATAATTACAATTCACATTACTAATATCAAAATCAAACCTATACCTGCCAGTAACTGTTGCAAAATAAATATATGAATAGCTTTCTTCTGGGTGTGTGAACTCTGCAGATAGTGTTTTTCCTTCAATTATAGGATAAGTATACGGCGTTGTTTGAACTTCCGTTGGTATATTATTTGTATTATCAAAACCAATAGTTTCAATTATATTGCTAACAGTAGATTCTTTTTCATCATAGTCATAAGATTTTTCATTATTATTTTCACATGCACACAACGCAAAGAGTAACAACAATATACTGATTAAGGTAAACAGTTTTACAAACTTATTATTCATAATTTCTCTCCATTAGTTAACTTCAATAACCTGAGTGACATTGGGTTCATTTATCTCAACAAATGCCTTAAAAGGATAATTATCAGTATCTGTACTAATAATCAACCGATATACTTCTCCTTCGTTTAAATAAACTGAAAATCCATCATCATATGAGTAAGCTTGCTTTATTTGTTCGTCTTTTTGATTATAAATTTCTATTTTATATTTTGATTTTACTGTTGATATATCAAGCCCAAACCAATGCTCACCGCTTATTCTTGGTTCAAAACAATATATTACTTGATTATCATTTGCAAATTCTTGAGTTATGTCCTTGAAATATATAGTTTTATATGTTGTAGCTATATCAGTTTCAGGGTGAGTGGTAACAACTGTCGTTTGAGGAATGGTCGTTTCTTCGATAGTAGTTCTTTCTGTTGTTATTTGGTTATCTGCTGTTTCGTTTGTAGTTACCTCATCTCCAAATTGACTGGATAACCATTCAACAATTGTTGGATATAGCTCTTTTTCATTAATGAAAGTGAATAAACCTGTGAGGAATATTAAAATAATAGCGATTACAATTATCAGAAGTATGACAATAGGATTTGAAGAACCGCCAAAATATTTATCTTTTATAGCTTTAATAAATTCGTTTTCTTTCATTGCATTTCACCTTACAAGATATTAATTGCAGTTATGTAATCATAGTGCCAAACAACTATAGGACACTAAAAATTGAAATGTATAATTTATATAAATATAGATAATTTATTTTAATATGTAATGTTGCGATAAAACAATAACAAACGCAAAAATGCTTTGATTTTCGACAAAAATGCTTGTTTTTCGCTGTGATTAAAAATCAATCCACACATTAGACATAAGCAAAGTCTTCTTGTACAATGGAATTACCAAATTACAAGGAGGCTATTTTTATGCAAAAAACATCATTTGAACTGAACGGCGGTACATACAGAATGGTCGGTGATCACAGAATCCCGAACATTACATTACCTTCCGAAACAAGCAAACCACTCGGCATATGGGGACTGAAACGCAAAGATTATCTTATGAATCATAAACGAGTTCAGTTCAATATTATGCTAATGACAGGAACATTGTGGACTCATCTTGCAGAGGTTGATGAACAGGCATCGGATATGTTCTCTCGGCTGGTAGAACAGATGAAAGTTAACGAGGGAATCACAGAACAACTTAAAGCAGAGAATCAAATGGAATGGGTTACCTGTACGAATAACATTGAAGCGCGTGTAAGAGAGATTGTTTATCATGAGTTGATTTTTACAGTATAATCATTTCTAAAAAACATAATCAGGTGTAACGAGATTTAACTCTTGCTGCACCTGATTTTATCTTTTTATATGAACTTTTTCTTCGGGGTGTCAGGGGGTGAAAACCCCTTAATTGCGGATTTGTACGTTCAAATCCATTGCTCGCTAAGACAAATGCCAAACAATTCTGGATTTAAAACCGACACTTTTGCGTCGCAACTTAAAACTGTTGACAAATTATTCTTATATTGTTACAATAAATAAAAATTACTGAAAGGCAGGTGGACAAGATGACAATGATGATTAACACAATGAATCGGAGAGCCGTTTTGTCCGTTTGCGATTGATGTAATTTATATCTTTCTGTGAATTGCAGGCATCTCCGTTTCGGAGGTGCCTTTATTATTTTGCAGAAAGGGATTTTTAATGTACAAAATTAAACCTTTAGAACAAGAAAACATCATATTTATTTGTAGTCTTATGTCTGAACCAAACAACATTTCCGCTTTACACACAGATATAATACCCTTGGATGAATGGCAAAAATCATTTGCAGAAGCTGAAGATGATAAAGATGAAGAAAACTTTATTGTTTATAACAAAAATATTCCGTGTGGTTGGTTAAAACTGAATGGACTTAAAAGCAACGATATTGCTTGGATTTCAATGCTTGTTGTCCCTGAAAAGTTTAAGCGTCAAGGCATCGGAAAATTTGCTGTAGAATTTGCTGCTCAATATCTAAAACACCGTGGATATAGATATATAAAGTTGCAAACAACAACAGATAATTCAGCTGCATTGAGTCTATACAGTAAATGTGGTTTTACCATAGTCAACCAATCTACTACAAAAATTACGATGTGCAAAGAGGTATAAAAATGACAAAAGAATGCTGTTGGTGCAATTTTACTGACGAAGAAAAACAAAACATTTTATTTGGAAGTGCATATTGGTATGTGTTTCTGGCAGACAATCAGGATTATATAGGAAGATGTGTTATCGTTCTTAAACGGCATAGTGAAAGTCTGTCAGACCTTGATTTGTCCGAATGGATTGAATTGAAAGAACTAATCAACAGGCTCGAAAAATGTTTTGAAAAAATATTGGGTGCTGATTTGTGTAATTGGAGTTGTCTGATGAATGATTTTTATAAATCAGCCACTCCCAACCCACACTTGCATCTTCATGTAAGACCTCGACATAGCAAAGCCATAACTATAAACGGCAGTAGTTATATTGATACAGAATTCGGGCATCATTATCAACCTAAAAAAGAAACATTGTTGACAAATGATAACAGAAAAATATTGCTTAATATGATGAAAACCTTTTTAAATCAGGAGCAGAAATGATTACACTAACCGAATATCTGGATAACCCTTGCGGAACATTATCCATTCCATATTGGAAAGCTAAAAGAATAACAATTCCACCAGATATGAAGATTCTTCACGGCAGAGATTTTTCATCCGATATATTATCTGATTACACTGACGGAGTATATTTTCGTTTGTATCATAACCTTAAAGATATACCTGAAATTGTAACGGATGATTTTGAAATCACAACCGCAACACGAAAAGATATTAAAGCAATCGTGCAGATAATCAACGATTCGTATACAGATATTTCGGTAAACAAGGAACTTATCAATAGTTATACCAAAACACCTGTTTACAACGAAAACTTATGGATAATGGTTAAAGAAAAAGCAACGGGCAAATATGTAGGTTGCGGTTTGGCTGACTATGATGCAGAAGCAAAAGAGCTTGTACTCGAGTGGATACAAGTATTGCCTGAATATCGTGGCAAGAAAATAGGACAGTTGATAGTAACAGAACTATTATTCAGAATGAAAGATGTTGCTGATTTTGCAACCGTTTCGGGCAAAGTGGATAACACAACAAATCCCGAAGCATTGTATAGAAAATGCGGATTTGTTGGTGATGATGTCTGGCATATACTGCATAAGAAATGAGGCCCGAATATGAAACACAAAGCAATATTCTTTGACCGTGACGGAACACTGACATATTTTACTGCTGAAAAAGAGGCTTGGCGTGACAGGCAAATCAGCTCTTGGAGCGGTAAGCCGTTTAAACTTGATTACGATAAAATGATGTCTTTGTTTCACCTTGCAAGTGAAGGCAGAAAGCCTTGGTATAAAACGCTTGATGATGAGCGTGAATTTTTCAGAAGATATTACTGTCACCTTCTTGTCGGTGAGGGTGTAGCGGAAAACGTTGATGAAAAAGCGGATTGCCTTTTGAATGAGCTTTGGTGCAACGGTGACAGAGCTTTGTTTTTAGAAACGGTTGAGGTGCTTGAATATTTTAAAAGCCGTGGCTACAAAATGGGTGTTATAAGCGATACATCTCCGTCGCTTGAATTCACATTGCAACAGCTTGGTATTGCAAAATACTTCACGTCGTTTACTGCAAGCTCGTTGGTCGGTGCCGGAAAACCGAGTCCGATTATTTTCAATGCTGCACTTGAAGCACAAGGCGTAACCGCATTTGAAAGCATATTTGTTGACGACTGTAAGGAAGAAGCCGACGGCGCAAGAGAACAAGGCTTTACAGCCTTTTTCCTTGATCGAAGTGAAAAAAACAACGATGAATGGACTATTCATAATCTAAAACAGTTGATAGATTTTATTGAGGAATAATTATGAATAATAATAGTTTGAATTGGACTTTTGATACGGTTGCAGATACCTACGAAAAACTGCGACCCGGTTATGTTAATGAGTTGTATCGGACTATCTTTGATTATGCACCAATCAATAATACAAACCGTGTTGTTGAAATAGGCATTGGCGGCGGTCAGGCAACTTTACCTTTTCTTAAAACAGGCTGTGAACTTATTGCAGTTGATTACGGTGAAAACTTCTGCGAAATATGCCGTGAGAAATTTAAAAGTTATCCGAACTTTTCTGCGGTTTCGGGAAAGTTTGAAGATGTTGAGTTTAACGGTGAATATGACTTGATTTATTCTGCATCGGCATTTCATTGGATACCTGAAGGAATCGGTTATAAAAAGGTTTATGATATGCTGAAAAACGGCGGTGTTTTTGCCCGATTTGCAAATCATCCGTACCGTGACAAAAGTAAACCTGCTTTGTCGGAAGAAATGGATCGAATCTATGCGGAATACTATTACAAATACCACAACAAGAAACAAGAACCACTTGTTGAATATTCCGAAGCTCAGACTCGGAACAGAGCATTGATTGCTGAAAAATATGGTTTTAAGGATATTCAATACAAGCTGTTTTACCGCACACGCACATTCTCCGCAAAGGAATATATAATGCTTCTCTGTACATATTCAGACCATATCGCTATTGAAGAAACTATCCGAAATGAGTTCTTTTCAAAGATAGAAAATGCAATTAACCGACACGGTGAAGAAATTACTATTTATGATACAATAGATTTGCAGTTAGCAAGAAAATGAGGAATTAAAATGATCGACTACACTAAAATAAATTCAGAAACTTGGGATTCGTGGGCGGAAGACGGTTGCGAATACACCGTGCCCATAAGTCACGAGGAATACAAGAAAATTACTGCTGATAATTATTCGGTTATTCTTACTCCTTGCATTGCCGTTCCTCACGAATGGTTTGGTGATTTGAAAGGTAAAAAGGTGTTGGGACTTGCAAGCGGCGGCGGTCAGCAGATGCCTGTGCTTTCAAAGCTCGGTGCAGAATGTACCGTATTTGATTATTCCGACAGACAGCTTGAAGCAGAGAAAATGGTGTCCGAAAGAGAAGGATACAGTATAACAATCATCAAAGGTGATATGTCAAAAACGCTTCCTTTTGAAGATGAAAGCTTTGATTTGATTTTTCACCCCGTTTCAAACAACTATGTTGAAGATGTTTATCACGTCTGGAACGAGTGTTACCGTGTGCTTAAAAAGGGCGGCAGACTGCTTTCGGGACTTGATAACGGCATTGACTATTTATTTGAAGAAGATGACCCACTTAAAGTTGTTAATCCCTTGCCGTTCAATCCACTCAAAATGCCGAAGAAACGACTTGACGCAATGATTGCAAACGGCGACGGCGTGCAGTTCAGCCACACTCTCGATGAACAAATCGGCGGTCAGCTCAAAGCAGGATTTACTCTCAAAGCATTATATGAAGACCGTGACGGAGAAGGCGGAAACATAATCGGCAAATACTATCCGCAGTATATTGCTACATTTGCTGTGAAATAAGGTGAGTTTATGGACAACTTTAAAAATAACGCAGACAAATTGCTTTATAATTTCGGTTTGATTAATGAATTAAAAAATTACGGCACTCCTTATATTGTCGGCAGTTATGCTATGGATTTAATGGTGTGGAATGACTTGGATATTTATGTTTCCAACGAATTTATGTCAACAGAGAAATTATATGAGCTGACTTGTTTTATACTTAACACTTTCTGCCCTGTATGGTATGAAGCAAAGAAAGATATTGTCGACGGTAAAAGCGCTTGGTTTCACGGTTTTGAAACAGAGGTATTAGGTGAGCTTTGGAATATTGATATATGGTTCTTTGATAATGAAACTATCACAAATACTATTGAATTTTGTAACAGAATCAAGGCTCAAGCAGATACCGATGAAACAAAGAGAATGGCTGCAATAAATATTAAACAAGCCTTAATTGAAAATGAACAATATGGCTTCGAAAAATATACGAGTATGGATGTATATAAGGCTGTGTTTGAAGATAATATCAGAAGTTATAAAGAGTTTATAGAGTTAACAGGTAAAGACATGTTAAATGTTAAATCAATTGATGACTTTGTAGATATTGAAACTAAAAATGTTTTACAAACAATGAAAAAACTTCCACTAACTAAAAAGTATATTGATAAATCTATTAAGAGAAAGAAGGAGGAGAATGATATGGTTAGTCAGATGCAGCAGCAGATACAGCAGTTCCTCGCCGGCACCGCCACCCACGTCTTCCTTCAGTTCGCCGATTTCTTCTTCGACGACATCTTCTCTTCCATCAGTGTAAGAAACAAAATCGATGATTCCATCGGAAGCCTGAATCAAACCCGCTTACAGATTGAACGTATGTTAGAGCGCTTGCAGCCGATGCTTGCCCGCGCAGAACAGACGATTAAGAGCACGCAGTTTGCACTGGAAAATCTTATCCGAACAGCAAATTAGTACACCAAGCTAATTTATATACGCATAGAATTATAAATAATGCAGGTTCTGCATATGGTATGATAAACGAATGAAAGTATCATACTTTATGCAGAACCTGCTTCATTTTTTATCTTCTTACGGACTCCCCGCCATGTTCCTTGTTATCCTGCTCGAATATGCCTGTTTTCCAGTATCAAGTGAGATTGTCCTCCCGCTCTGTGGTGCTTTGGCTGCCGCCTCCGGCACTTCTTACCCGACTTTGATTCTCCTCAGTACCCTTGCAGGAATTCTCGGTACCTGTATCTGCTATGCCATCGGAAGATACGGCGGTACTGCCATCTTAGAACGCATTACACACCGTTTTCCAAAAACGGAAAAAGCTCTCAATGCTTCCCGGGATAAATTCGAGCACTACGGAACCTATGCGGTTGCCATCGGACGTGTCATCCC
>CALAQQ010000168.1 GCA_937888485.1 uncultured Clostridia bacterium | reverse complement strand
TTCGGCATCAAACTGAATCATCGGAATTGATGTGTAACCGTGAGTAATCGGAAAATGCATTGCAACTGCAAGACCGAACGCATGGAATGAAGGAAGAACAAGAAGCGAATATTCACTTCCGGGTTTATGAGGAGAATCAAGATCTTCAAGTTTTGTTGCAATGTTATTTATATTATTACTTGAAAGCATAATTGTCTTGCTCTTACCTGTTGTTCCACCGCCGTGAAGATATACGGCAATTTTACTTCCGTCATGACAGTCAATGCTTTTTTTCTTTGAGCCGATTGAAACGGCTTTTGAATATTTTATTGAATTTTTTAATCCGTCAATACCCTTTCCCTTGACTTTTTCAAAAACTTTAAACGCAGGAACGACGGGAACAATAAGATAATCAGAATTAGAACAAACTATCACAGGAATATTGCACTTGTTGAGAGAATCTACATATTTCTCAGCAAGAATATCAAGAATAAATATCGATTTTGATTTTGTAAATACAATATTTTCAACAAGAGCTTCAGGTGATGTTAACGGATGAACTATATTAGCAATAACACCAATTTTATTGAGTGCATAGAAAGTTGTAAAAGCATGCACAACATTAGGCAGAAATATCGTTACGACATCTCCGCTTTTTATTCCTGTTGAATTGATATAAGCTGCAATATAATCAGCATCGCGAATAATTCTTGAAAGTTTAGTTTTGCTGCCAAATGCGAGAACTGCATCGTAATCGCCTGTTTTATTAGCGAAAACTTTCAAATAATCATAGCAGGTTAAATTCATAATTCTTACCAATCCATTTTTAAAACATTAATTTAGCCCAAATTCCGACTATATTAATTATATCTTATCAATTCAAGAGCGTTTTGTCAATTTCTTCATCGCTTTATTAATAAAACCTTAATAATTTTAGTGAATATTCTTTGTCAGGATAATTTCTCCGTTGTCATTAAATGATGCAATAACTCCGTTGTTATCATATGTTGAATATACAGGTAGTTTTGAGTGCATTATAAGATTCCATTTTACATTTGGGTATATCTTACCGATATGATTTGTAACTATTGCTATTTCGGGTTTAAGATTGTCAAGAAAAGCCTGGGAAGACGACCCAAAATAACCGTGATGACCTATTTTTAACAAATCAATATCCCCTATTTTTTCTCCAAGCAAATCTTCAAGGCCGCATGATTTTGTAATATCAGCTGCAAGAAATGCAGACTTATTTCCTTTTGAAACTTTGATTCCGATACTTGAAGCATTTTCACCATTTCCGTTTAATTCAGACGGAGTGACCGTGTTATAAAATTCAAGCTCAAAATCACCGAATGCCATCCTATTGGGGATATTGTTAATTACACAAATATTTCTGTTTGTTAGATCATCAATTATTTCATTATAAACTTCATTAATTTTCCATTTTTCCGTTTCATAATCTTTCGCAATATCGGGATTGAATTCTTTGAAATAAGCCCTTCCAATTCCAATTTCATTATCGCTTATTATTGCATGGAAGCAACCTATATGGTCATAATGACAATGAGTGCCGAGAATAAAATCGAGGAAAATATTCTCGTTACTCGATTTACAATTCTTCTTTATATACTCAACAACTTCTTTTTCATAACCTTTATATTCAGTTTTTCTTCTCGGGTTATTATTCCCCTCTCCTGCATCTATCATCGCAAACCTGCCGTTGCTTTCAATTATAATAGCATCAGAATTTGCTGTATTCAGAAAGTGTATTCTGTCATCGCCGTATTCATATGTAAAAGTTTCATCTGAAGGATAAAACTTCCTCGCATATTTGTTACTGAGAATAACGCTTGCAATATCAAGAATGAATATCGCCGCCATCAACGGAACGATAATCCATGTCGCAATTTTTTTGATTTTTTCTTTCTTCATAATACTCTCCATAAAATTAATCCAGAATATTTTAACATAAATTTATTTTTTTTACCATACCAAAACAAAAAGTTTTTAAAATCACTTGTATACTTTTGTTTTTTAATGTAAAATAACTCATATGTGTATTGAACGGAGAATATATCAATGACATCTGATTTAACATATTATATTAAAAAAACTTCATATTTCCTGACGGTTTATTTTCCTCTTGTGTTCTCATTTGCGGCTTGTCTAGGATACGGAGCTGATATCGGAATTATAATTTCGTGTTCAACCATCTTATTAATGTCAGAAACAGATCACAAGAAACTTATGCCCTTTATTATTTCATTCCTGATAATCGGAAGAAATCAAGAATATTCAATTCCGGCTTCTCTTATTTGCGGAACACTTCTTATTGTTTCATCATTTTTTTATGATAAAATAAAAAAACTTTTTTCTTCTGTATTCGTCCCCGGAATAAAGCTTGGCGGTGCATTAACTGCAACAGTCCTTTTTACAACAACTTATTTTGGTATCGGTGCAACCGGTGAAAATGTTACAGAAATGATAAAATCATATGTTTCGCTTGGTTTTCACCCGAATTGGAGGGGCGTATTATACGGAACAATAGTTCTTGTTCTGATGATAACAATTCCGAGAAAATTTAAAACAATAAGCAGATATTTTTCAGCTTCATTTGTTGCCATCATTTTTACTCTTATACTTAATCTTTTCCTCAATCCAGCTGATATGATTACAGCCATAAATGAGATATCTAATGCAGATAGTTTATCTATTAATGAATTTACAACTTTAAAAGCTCAATTAGATTTAAACTTTTATTCTGTAATCAACGGTATTGCTTTATATTTGATTTGTATGTATTCATTTTTAACCGATGAAACTCTTAACAAAAAAGATGTTTTGATTACTTCTGTTCTGAATACAATTACTTGTGGAATCTTTTCACTTCCCATCCCTTATGCATTTAAAAACTATAAAAAAAGTATAGTTCCAAGAATTTTGGCAATTATCATTCTTCTGATATCATTTGCATTGTTCAAAGACATTGTCTTGCGTATTCCTATACATTCTTGCGCTGTAGTTATTATTGTTACTGCATGGGAAAATGTAAAATGGAAAGAAATCGGTAAGTCATTCAAAGGACTCGTTAAGTTTATATTATTTATTACATCATTTGCAATATGTCTGTTAACCGATATTTCAGTCGGAATTCTTTATATATTTTTCGTTTCATTATTTTTAACAATTATCAATAAATCTGATTATATTACAAAACCTGTGGCTTAATCCACAGGTTTTATTTTATTATAAATAAAGTTAAGATATAGCTTAAAACCATACATATCGGAAAAGTTATAATCCATGCCAATATTAATTTAATAACCGAATTATAATTTATACCGTTCACAAAACCTGCACCGATTATCGAAGATGTTTTTATATGTGTTGTGCTGACAGGAATGCCCGAAAATGTTGAAACTCCAAGACAAACCAATCCCGACAAATCCGCGCTTAAGCCACGAAGCTTATTCAGATTAACAAGGTTACTTCCAACCTCATATATTATTTTTTCTCCTCCTGTTACTATTCCAATCGAAATCATTATTGCACAAACAAATGTTGTTGTTATTTCTGAATATTTATTTTGAGTGAACGAATCAGCAATCACAGACAAAATTATTCCTGCAAACTTTTGTGAATCCTGTGCACCGTGTAAAAACGAAGATATAATACATAATACAACTCGAATTCTGTCAAAAATAATTACATTTTTATTTTTTAATAATCTGTCAAAAAGCTCGGAAAACAATAATGATGATATAAATCCGAATATCAAGGATAATATCATACCTGATAAAGTAGAAATCCATTTATATGTATTTATATTTTCAAATCCTTGATTAACTGCCACGGAAGCACCAAAAATTCCCGCAAGCATTGAGTGGCTTTCGCTTGTCGGAATACCGTAATATGAAGCTACTACTGCCCATATAACAACAGATAACATAGCTGAAAACAAAGAAACAACATATAAATCACCATTATTACCGTTTGATGATAATTCAAGTATTCTTTCTGTAACCCTACCATTTATTATTCCGACTGTTATTGAGCCTGCAAAATCGGAGATTGCAGCTATTCTCAAAGCCTTTTTAAGCGTCAGAGTTTTTGTTGCAACACATGACGCAACCGAATTCGGCGCGTCAGTAAATCCGTTAACATAGGCAACCGCAAGAACCATCAGAATTACTAAATATTTCAACCAACACACTCCAAAAAGAAAAACACCTTCCGAAGAAAGTGTTTAAAAGACATTATTTTGCGAATAAATTTCCGCCGTTTGAATCAATAGCAACAATTACAGGAAAATCCTCAAGAACAAGCTCCTTAACGCTTTCACAACCAAGATCGAAAAAAGCGATTTCTTTACATGATTTAATATGTTTTGCGCACAATGCTCCAGCTCCGCCGACCGCACAGAAATAAACCGATTTATTCCTTATTATTGCATCGCAAACTTCGGAATTTCTTTCGCCCTTTCCAATCATTGCAGTCAGTCCGAGGTCAAGAAGTCTCGGAGCATAAACATCCATTCTGCCCGATGTAGTCGGTCCGCAACTTCCGATTATCATCCCCTCCGGTGTCGGAGTAGGTCCTGCATAATAAATGCAGGCACCGTTAAGTTCAAAAGGCAGTTCTTCATTTTTATCAAGCATCTCGGTTATTCGTTTATGAGCTGCATCTCTTGAAGTATAAACTTTTCCGCTTAATAATACTCTGTCACCGGCATTGAGCAAGGATGTATAATTTTTGATTTCATTAATATTTATGCTGTATTCTGACATATTATTCTTCCTTATCCGAACAAACACCTATTTCTTCAGAAATGCCGCTTAAAGTTTTAAGAAGATTTTCTACACTCGCTTTAAGAGCATATGCCGAGCTTTCAAAGTTATTGCAGGCAGTTTTTAAGCGTTCATTTGCATCATTCACTTCGGATTTTGCGGTTTCAACTGCAAGCTTTGTTTCTGATTTAGAAGCAGAATTTGTTATATATCCGTTTGCAAGCTGTGCAAATTTGTTTTCAATTGCACAAATCTTATTCTCAAAAAGTGTTTGTTTTTCTTCGTAATTCCTGATTATTTTCTGAGCTTCATCAAGTTCTTGAGCAAGCACAGTATTCCTTTCAGAAAGCGATTCGTTTTCAGCCTTAAGGGCATCATATCTTGCTGTCAAAGCCGCTGTTTCAGAAACGACATTATTATTTTCAGCCTTTAACGCAACAACTTCTTCTCCGAACGAAGAATTAAGAGATATTTCCTTTTTTAAATCTACAATTTCAGACTGAAGCTGTTCAACATAGTTAAGAACACCGTCTTTTTTAAATCCGCCAAAAAATGATTTTTTAAAAATCTTATCTGACCCCATATATTTCATCCTTTCAATAATTAATTGAACAATAAAATTTCTGAAACTTCGTCTGCTATATGTGATGACTTACCGTCAGAATTAATAAATAGTTCTTTACCGTTTTCTGTTACAGTAATATAACACGTCTGTCCGTTGTAATTCATAACAAAACCGTCAACACTGATATTTTCAGCAATAAGTTTTTCTGTTTTATTTTCAATTGCATAGTAGTCAGCCGAAACTTCCGATGAAGAACTGTTATAATTCTTCATAACAACTATATATCTACCGTTTTCAACGCTTAACGCATTGGCAGCATTAGATAATTTAATGTTTTCGGTGCCTGAATATGAATAAACATCACCGGTATTCTTTCCGACATCCGATTTAAGGTATACAACCGAATTTTCAATTACACCGTAA
This sequence comes from uncultured Clostridia bacterium, assembly GCA_937888485.1. Classification (GTDB taxonomy): domain Bacteria; phylum Bacillota; class Clostridia; order Oscillospirales; family Acutalibacteraceae; genus CAG-177. The sequence goes on along the minus strand of CALAQQ010000168.1, from coordinate 1,685 downwards.
CTTGATATTCCGTTGTTGATGTTATATTTAGATGACGGTTTCATATCAGAACCAATCTGACTGCTGTAAAGTTTCAGTCTATCACCTGCTGAATCTCTTACAAAAGCATAAAAACGGTTTCCGTCTTTCGTGAAAATAAATACAGTGTTTTCTTTATCATATCCCTCAAGAAAACTATCTGCCGTTCCGTTTTCATTACATCCTGCAATCTTTATTCCTTTTGATTTTATGCTGTTATCAACAACAGAACGCGCATAATCTATAACCTCAGCCATTGTGCTTCTCTGTGCAATTTCAACGAGAGATTCCATATTGGTTTCACTCTCAACTATTTCAAATGATTCAAAAATGAGTTTGGGTGAACCAAACTGAGATGATGCATAAATCTTATCGGGATTGATATTCTCTGTAATCTTATGGTTTCCTTTATTGTTGTATGCAAATGCAGTATATACCGGTGCTGAAAAATCACCTTTTTCAACCGATTCGTTGAGTGCTTCTCTGATTTTATCACGGACAAGTTTATCCTGATATTCGCGAAGCTTTTTATTATATTCAACAGAAATTCCGAGAATAGATAAAAAGCTATCTCTTTTAGGTCTGGTTAATAATTTATCTGATTCGGAATGCTTATCTACTATCACATAGCTCCATGAAATGTTTTCTTTTGAAGAAGTAAAATAATAAAGATTGCCGTCAGGTTCATATTCTTCATAAAATACCCTATATGTGTTATCGCAAATAAGTTCCGGAGCACCCTCTGCTTCCGTGCGGTAAAGCTCAGTCATTCCATTATAAATTTTTGATTTTGTTTCGTAAATCAAGTGAGGATTTTCGCAATTGTTATATAAATGAACGGCAGAGATGTTTCTGGAAACTTCAATTGGTGATTCGGTAGAATATCTATAAAGAACACGGTCATCAGCATGAAGTTTAATAAAAAATACCGTGTCAGAATTGTCAATAGGATATATATTTTCAACATTTGATGAAAAAGTTTCAACAGTTGATTTATCAAAATCACAACATAATGCATCAAGTGCACCGGCATGTGAATTCTTTTTAAAATAAAAAATCTTTCCAGAATTTAATATATAGTTTTTTTCAATACCGTAGTCAACTATTTTGGGCTTAGTAAGTTCACTTCTGTTTTTTTCAATATAATATAAATCATAAAGACCGTCCGAATATGACGATTCAACAACATAAAAAACTCTTTTATTTTCTTTGTCGCATTTAAAATCACAGGCAGAAGAATCGGTAATGTTTGATTCAAGATTACCGATTTTAATCATACAACCGTCATTTGTTCTGTAAACAATAATATTTTTATCTGATGAAATACCGTCAGAAAACAAAGAAATACAAATAATAACAATCGCTATGATTGAAATAACAAAAACAGCAACGGCAGTAAAAAATTTAATTCTTTTTTCTGTTCTTTTTGTGAACTCTTTTTCCAAAATTTACACCTCATAAACAGGCGGTTGCTCCAACAGGAACAGCCGCCTGAAAGTGATTTATTTCATTGAAACAGCTTTTTTAGCCTTCTCAACTATATTCTGTGCATCAAGTCCGTAAATATGAAGCAGTTCAACTGCAGGGCCGGATTTTCCGAAAACATCATTAACACCGACCTTAATAACAGGAACAGCTTTTCCGTTTTCACAAACCGCTTCTGCAAC
>CALAQQ010000167.1 GCA_937888485.1 uncultured Clostridia bacterium | reverse complement strand
TTTTTTGCAATATATACAACAAGTCGGAGATTATGAACAATAAGTTCTTCCCGTGCATCTTTATCCCCGTTTTCATGTCTTATAAGATACTCTTGTTCTGTCTCTGATGAAAGGGGAGGAGGAAGCGATTCCGGACCGTTAATGTAATCTACTTCGGTGTTAAATATTAATGTTTTAAACTTTGATATAATTTTTCTTACCACAATAAAAAAATTATCTTTTTTTCTCATATTCTCCTCCTTGTAATTTGAGTTTATTGTCGGAAATTAAATCAAAAAACGGTGAGCCTAACAGCGCTGAATAGTCACCCGAAATAATTTTATTTTCAGTTAACCCTATGTAAACATTTTCAACGTTGTATTTATTTCCCGAAACATATATTTCTACACAGTCCGCCATGAATGCAGGAATTGTTCCGTTACCGCTGATAGTAGAAAACGGAATAAGTCTGTAGTTTTTCATGTTTTCCAATTTATCATTTTCTGTTAGTTTTTTGATAAACTTTTCATCTGCGATAACAACCGGTTTTCCCGAAAAACAATCGCAAAGGGTATTTCCTGAATCATAAAGCGCTTTGCCTTCAACGGATTTACCGTTATAAATGATTTTGATGCTGTAAATACATCCGTGAGGAGTTTTGTTATGTATAACAACATTAAATATATAGATAAACAGATAGCATATGACTGAAATTATTGTCAATGTAATGATGTCAATATCAAAATATACAATTCCGTTGTTGAACAATGATGTGTTCGGAAATAAGAAAATATTCATCGCAAGCATGATTCCGGCAAAAATCATGTTTACAGCAAAAAATGTCAGAAAATGTCTGATAAAAATCTTTAATGATTTAAATCGGAACGCGATTAATAACATTATTACCATGTAAATTATTTTAATAATTGTATTGATTGACGAGGGTATATTTTCGATAAAAATTATCAGCGAAAAAAGGCTGCCTACAAACGAAGAAATCAATAGTCTTACAGACTTGAATCCGAATCCGGTTAAAATTGCATCTGCTCTCAGCAGAAGATAATTCATTAAAAAATTGATAATAATCAGAATGTCGGCATACACAACCGTTTTCAATTGTTCACCTCCATAACATTGATAATTATAAACTTGTTGCCGATATGAAATTTGTCATTTCGGGGCATAAAAAAATAATTTTCTATTGAATATTGAATTTAAGAGGTATATAATACCAACAGGAGGATGATTGAATGAAAGGTTTCCTTTTTGATACACATATTCATACCAAAGAAGCAAGTTCCTGCAGCAGAGTTCCTGCTGAAGAAATTGTAAAAAGATACAAAGAACTCGGCTATAACGGTCTTTGCATAACTGACCATGTCAGCGTTCTTCAGTTTTCAAGACACGGCGGTACATATGAAGAACAGGTTGAAAAATATCTTTCGGGATACAGAAGTGCAAAGAAATTTGAAGATGAAAACTTCCATATAATTCTTGGTATGGAAATCCGCTTCCTTGAAAACGATAACGATTATCTTGTCTATGGTTTCGATGAAGATTTTGTTAAAAAATATGATCTTATTCATTTTGAAAGCCCTGAACAATTCAGACCCTTTGCCGATGAACATAATCTGATTGTTTTCCAGGCTCATCCGTTCAGACATACAATGACAGTTATCGACCATAATATGGTTGACGGAATTGAAGTTTATAACGGTCACGGCGACCATAACTCAAGCAATGATATCGCATACAGATGGGCGGAAAAATATTCCCTTCGCAAACTTTCCGGTTCGGATTTCCACGGTAATCTTACTCTTGAACCCGGCGGAGTTTATTTTGAAGAATATCTTACCGATTCCTATCAGGTTGCACAGGCTCTTCGCAACGGGAAATACGAACTGAAGATTTTTGAGAAATAAGGAACAGGTGTGCATTTGATTTGTAATGCACACCTGTTTTTAAAAGAATTCGTTTTTTCCTTTTTCGAGTTTATTAACTATTCTTTCCATTTCTCCTTTGGAACGGACGGAGCGTGTAAGCTCAATTATTTTCTTTTTTTCATCGTTTGTCATGTTTGAGAAATTAATCATTGCTTTGCTGTTTTTTGTCAAAGCCATTCCTAAACCCTGCGGAATTCCGTTGAAATCCAACATATAAAACACCTCATATCAATTTTAACCGATACTGAACATTTTATAAATTATTTTGGGGTTGTTTTTAGATTTTTTGTATGTTATAATACCATAGATATAGAGGTGATAAAAATGAGATACAGAGTGCTCGGAAAAACCGGTGTTGAAGTTTCTGCTCTCGGTTTCGGGTGCATGAGATTGCCTGTAACCGAAAATGATGCGATTGATGAAGCCGAGGCAATAAGAATTATCCGTAAAGGTATTGATAACGGAATTAATTATCTTGATACCGCATTCGGTTATCATAACGGACAAAGTGAGATACTTGTCGGAAAGGCACTTAAAGACGGTTACAGAAACAAGGCTTATTTAGCAACGAAGCTTCCTTTGTGGAGTGTTAACTGCGAAGAAGATGTTGAAAAAATATTTAACGAACAGCTTTCAAAGCTTGATACTGAATATATTGATTTTTATCTTCTTCATGCTGTAAACAATGAATCATGGGAAACCAAAGTTCTCAAGTATGATATTCTTCCCAAGCTTGAAAAAAAGCTTGCTGAAGGAAAAATAAAACATCTTGGTTTTTCATTCCATGATGATCTTGATGTCTTCAAAAAGATAATCGATTCATATGACGGTTTTGAATTTTGTCAGATTCAGTTCAATTATATAGATGTTGATTATCAGGCGGGCGTTGAAGGTCTTGAATATGCGGCTTCAAAGGGTTTAGGCGTTATAGTTATGGAACCCCTTCTCGGAGGAAAGCTTGCATCACCTCATGAAAAAGTTGCGGCTGTTCTTTCGGATGAAAAAACTCCCGTTGAATGGGCACTTGATTTTGTCTGGAATTTTCCCGGTGTAGGTATGCTTCTCAGCGGAATGGGCAGCGAGCAGATGGTTGATGATAACCTTTCTTACGCTGATGTATCAAATCCTGGAATGCTTTCCGATACGGAACTTGAAATGCTTACGGAAGCAAAGCGCATTTTTGATGAAATGAATCTTGTTCCCTGTACAGGCTGTGAATACTGCATGCCTTGTCCCGAGGGTGTTGAAATTCCGAGGGTTTTCTCAGCTTTCAACAAAATTACAGAAGGCGGAAGAAGGCTTGTCAAGGAAGTGTTCCCCGATATAGAGTCGAATGCTTCTCTTTGCAAGAAATGCGGAAGATGCGAAAATGCCTGCCCGCAACATATAAAAATCATAGAAATGCTTCGTAAGGTTAAAGATCAATTTTGAGGTGAATGATATGAAAATACTTTTTCAGGGCGACTCAATAACCGATGCGGGAAGAGACCGTTCGGATTATCACGACTTAGGTAAAGGTTATCCTTTTTATGCTGCTAAATATATAAGAGAAGATAACCCTGACGTGGATTTTGAATTTATAAATCTCGGTATCAGCGGAAATCAGACAATTGACCTTGTTAACAGGGTTCAGAGTGATTTTGTTGATATTCAGCCCGACGTTGTATCGATACTTATCGGTATCAATGATACATGGCACAGAGCGGATAACAGAAAATGGCTCGGAAATGATATTTTTGAGGAAAATTACCGCAAGGTTCTGACTGAAATTAAAGAAAAGACAAATGCAAGAATTATCATTCTTGAACCGTTTCTTCTTTATGCACCTGAAAAGGAATATTTCAGGGTAGACCTTAATCCCAAAATAGATATTATCAGAAAACTTGCTAAAGAGTTCGCTGATTTGTATGTTCCTCTTGACGGATTATTCGCTTCTGCAAGTATCGGTGAGGACGATTTAAATTGGTCTGAAGATGGAGTTCATCCGAATGACAACGGTTCTGAATTTATTGGTGATATTTATGCAAATGCATTTAACGCTTTACTTGATGAAATGAATGATTGATGAAAAAATTAAGAGATATTTTTAATTATATTTTTGTTGACGGTTTGTCCGGCATGGCACTCGGATTGTTTGCTACGCTGATAATCGGAACGATTATTGAGCAGATCGGCGGGTTTATTGATAATCAGGTCGGAACATACCTTGTTGCTGTTGCTGCCATTGCAAAATCATTGACAGGTGCAGGAATCGGTGCCGGAATGGCTTTTAAATATAAAGCCAGTCCTTTGACAGGTGTTTCTGCTGCTGTTGCAGGTATGGTAGGAGCATTTGCATCCAAATTACTTGCCGGAACGGTTATCACTGACGGCGGAGTGCTTTATTCCGGTCCCGGTGACCCACTGTGTGCATTTATTGCTGCGTTTTTTGCGATTCAGGCAGGCAAATTGGTCGGCGGAAAAACAAAGCTTGATATTATTGTTACACCTGCTGTTTCAATAATTACAGGTTGTGCTGCAGGATTATTTATAGGACCACCCGCTTCAAGCGTAACAACATATATCGGCGAAATAATTAACTGGGGCATGGAACGTCAGCCGATTGTTATGGGTATAGTCGTTTCTGTTGTTATGGGTATTTGTCTTACTCTGCCCATCAGTTCAGCTGCTCTCGGAATAATTCTCGGTCTTTCCGGAATAGCCGGAGGTGCTGCAGTGGTCGGTTGCAGCGCCAATATGATAGGTTTTGCCGTTACAAGTTACCGAGAAAATAAATTCGGCGGTTTGGTAGCACAGGGTATCGGAACATCTATGCTTCAGATGCCGAACATAGTAAAACATCCCCAGATATGGATTCCTCCGATTGTTGCAAGTGCAATTCTCGGTCCCGTATCGTCTGCTGTTCTCAAAATGACTTGTCATGCATCAGGTTCGGGAATGGGAACGTCTGGTCTTGTAGGTCAGTTTATGACGTATGCTTCCATGACAGAATCGGGAGTTGATCCTGTTGTAGTGCTTGTTGAAATAATTGTTATGCATTTTATTGCTCCTGCACTTATTTCTCTTGCTGTTTCGGAATTCATGCGTAAGAAAAAGTTTATAAGCTTCGGTGACATGGAGCTTAAAAATATGGATTAAATAATGGAGGTTATATTATGACAAAGAAAATTACCGCAATTGTCCTTTCGCTTGCCGTTCTTATGTCGGCATTCGCAATTCCCGCATATGCAGGAACAGAAGTTACATCTGAATTTGAAAGAGGTTTTTATCGCGTTGTTGATAAGCTTCTTGATACTGTTGTAAGCGGAATTGCAAACCTTATTTTTGAACCCCGCAGTTTTGTAGACAAAGATGATTATGTGTCTGAGAATTTCTATGAAGGTCATAAACCTGATGAATTCCTTTCAACTCCTGCCGAAGGCGCAGTTTGGAAGGTCGGTTATGATAATTCTTCGATTCAGACAGGAAAAGAACTTATCGACGAGCACTATGTTGGCGGAAGCCTTTCCGTAACCAAAAAGCTTGCTGACGAAGTGAGAGACGATCAGAAAATCAGAACAGTAGCTATTTCTGACGGCAGAGGTATCAGCATTTTCGCTTCAGTTGATACTTTCGGTCTTGCAAATAATGAAGTAAAAGTAATCCGTGAAAAGTTCCAGGCTTATGCTGATTCACAGAATTGGGACATTACAAGCATCAATATTTCTGCACTTCATCAGCACAGCTGCGTTGATACTTTTGGTCTTAACGGTGATATCGTAGGTGCACTTTTCACATCTTCATTCAGAAATCTTTTCGGTCTTGAGCTTCCCAGCGGTAAGAATCCCGAATTTATGGAAAATCTTTATGAAGTTTCTGTTCAGTCAATGATTGATGCTGTTAACGATATGAAGACAGGTAAGCTTTATTTCGGTACTGTTGATGCTTCTGAATATATCAGAGAAAAGCGTGAACCCGAAGTGTTTGACCCTAATCTCAACAGAATCCGTTTTGTTCCCGACGCTGAAGGCGAAAAAGAAACATGGATTATCAATCTTCCCATTCACTGTGTTGGTAACGGTGCTGCAGGTACAATGGTTACAGGTGACTATCCCTATTTCATGGAAGAATATATCAACAAAAACGAGAATGCAAACTTCATGATGATTCTCGGTGCTGAACTTGCTATTTCATCCGAATATCCCGAAGATCTTGTTGCAGATCCTTATTATATGGAAAAATATAA
>CALAQQ010000166.1 GCA_937888485.1 uncultured Clostridia bacterium | reverse complement strand
TCGTGTTTGACTATCCCATTGCGGCTACCGGCGAAGAGGAGTATGTCCTGTGTATACGCAGAGGCGGTATGCCGTGGTACGACCACGATTGGAGCACGGAAAATGATCTGGTCGTTGGCATGATTCTGCCTGATGTAGAGCAGGACTTCCTCATTGCTACTGTCATAAATGGAGTGGCTGTGGCATGGACCGAACTGGATTTGAAGGTGAACGCTACCAACGGTGCGCCCTCCTTAGGATGACGCATAGCAATAATATCAGCATAATAGCCTACAACTTTAACCGTATCCTGTACAGATTCACCCTTAGAAGAAGAACTGCTTGAAGCCGATGAAAAGCCAATCACACTGCCTCCGAGCTCTAACATGGCAGCCTCAAAGCTGAGACGTGTACGTGTACTTGGTTCAAAGAAAAGTGTAGCGAGCTTTTTATGCTTGCAAACTTCTTGGTATTTTTCTTTGTTGGCAACAATATCCTTTGCTGTAGCGATTAATTCGTCAATTTCCGTTACGGAAAGGTCAGTAATATCAAGAACGTGCTTCATATTACGTACCTCCTTATGCCTTTATCCAGCTCTCGTCAGAAGGATTGTTACGAAAAGCTATAAGTCTTTCTTTATCTGCAGACTGAATATATCCTGTTTCTGCCGCAACTTCTACTATTGTATCAAAGTTTGTTAAGCTTATATTCTTCAAATTAGCAGCAGCAAGTCTGTCAAGGCCTTTTTGCATTCCGTAAGTGAAAATGCTGACTACACCAAGAACATCGGCGCCGGCCTCGCGAAGAGCCTCTGCAACCTCAATACAGCTTCCTCCTGTTGAAATAAGGTCTTCAACAACAACAACCTTCTGACCCTTTTCAAGCTTGCCTTCAATCTGATTTCCTCTGCCGTGGTCCTTTGCGCCGGAACGAACGTAACCCATGGGCATATCGAGCATATGAGCGGTGATAGCTGCATGAGCAATACCTGCGGTTGAAGTACCCATAAGAACTTCAGCTTCGGGATAATACTTTTTAACTGTTTCTGCGAGACCCTTTTCAACGTCTGTACGAACTTCGGGAGCTGTGAGAGTCAGTCTGTTATCGCAGTAAATGGGGCTTTTGATGCCGCTTGCCCATGTAAAGGGTTCTTCGGGGCGAAGAAAAACAGCACCGATTGAAAGTAAATCTTTTGCAATAAGCTTTTCCATATTAAAAATCCTCCTGAGAATAATTTATTAACCAACAAACTCAGCTACACATCTTCTGTAAGCTGCAACGGGATCTTCGGCAGCAGTGATGGGTCTGCCTACTACGATATAATCCGAGCCGAGTTCCTTTGCTTTTTCTGGAGTTGTAACTCTTACCTGGTCACCAACGTCGCCATCTGCAAAACGCACGCCGGGAGTGATTGTAAGGAACTTTTCTCCGCAGCGGTCATGAACCTTGCCTGCTTCAAGGGGTGAACAAACAACACCGTCAAGACCTGCTTTTTCCGCATTTGAAGCGTAATGCATAACAACCTCATCAAGGGGCTTATCAATGAGAAGCTGTTCTCTCATTCTTTCTTCGCTTGTTGATGTAAGCTGTGTAACAGCAATGAGGAGGGGTCTTGTGCCGTCGGGCTTTGTAAGACCTTCGATAGCTGCCTGCATCATTTCAATTGTGCCGCTTGCGTGAAGATTTGTCATATCAACGTCGAGATTGCTCAGAACGCTCATAGCCTTCTTGACTGTGTTGGGAATATCGCAGAGTTTGAGGTCAAGGAAAATCTTATGTCCTCTTTCTTTGATTTCCTTTACGATTGAAGGACCTTCCGCATAGAAAAGCTCCATGCCGATTTTTACATAAGGCTTTTCATCTGTAAACTTGTCAAGAAAATCCATTACCGCCTGCTTGCTGCTGAAATCGCAAGCTACGATTACGTCTTTACCCATTGTGTGCACATCCTTTTATTTCATTTAAATTTTTGATACCGTATTTTGCCATGACCTCGGGAAGTTCATCTATAATTTCCTTGCAAACATAAGGATTGACAAGATTTGCCGCACCGACCTCAACAGCCGTTGCACCTGCCATAATATATTCGATAACATCCTCTGCTGTTGCTACACCGCCCATTCCGACAACGGGCACTTTAACAGCCTGACTTACCTGATAAACCATTCTGATACCTACAGGCTTTATTGCCGCACCGGAAAAACCGCCCATTTTGTTTGCGATAACGGGTTTACCGGTTTTAAGATCAATTCTCATTCCGAGAAGCGTATTTATAAGACTGATACCGTCTGCACCTGCCTCCTCACAAGCCTTTGCAATGGAAACAATATCGGTTACATTCGGAGAAAGTTTGATAATTACAGGTTTTGTTGTTACGGCTTTAACTGCCTTTGTAACCTCAGCAGCAGCTTCGGGAGAAGTACCGAAACTCATTCCGCCGCCGTGAACATTGGGGCAACTGATATTGACTTCAAGCCAGCCGACCTGCTCCTGCTTATCGATTTTTTCGCAGGTATAAGCATATTCTTCAAGCGAAAAACCGCTCACATTTGCCATAACAGGCTTTGAGAAGCACTTTGCAAGTTTCGGAAGTTCATCGCTGATAACTTTTTCAACACCGGGATTCTGAAGTCCTACTGCGTTAATCATTCCGCTGTCACATTCCGCAATTCTGGGTGTGGGATTACCGAAGCGGGGATCTTTTGTTGTGCCTTTGAACGAAAAAGTTCCGAGGCAGTTAATATCGTAAAGCTCTGCGAATTCATAACCGAATCCGAAAGTGCCCGAAGCGGGAATAATCGGGTTATCAAGTTCAATTCCGCAAAGATTAACCTTTGTGTTTACCATATTATTTCCTCCCTTTCAAGCACAGGACCGTCCCTGCAGATTCTCTTGTTGCCGTATTTTGTTTTGCATGAACAACCCATGCAAGCACCGAAGCCGCAGCCCATTCTTTCCTCAAAGCTGTACTGTCCGCTTGTTGCTGCAATTTTTTCAATTGCTCTGAACATGGGCATAGGTCCGCAGGTGAAGAAATAATCATATTCAAGGTCTTTAAGCACGTCGGTTACAAAGCCTTTTGTTCCGTATGAACCGTCAACCGTTGAAACAAACACATTTGCACCAAGTGCCTTAAATTCTTCTTCATAGAAAATCTCGTCTTTTGTGTTGAAACCGAGAATAACTGTCACATCCTTGCCCTCAGAAATAAGCTTTTTGCAAAGATTATACATCGGAGGTACACCGACACCGCCACCAATAAGAACAGCCTTTTTGCCGCTCTTTGAGGTATCAAATCCGTTACCGAGACCGCAGAGAATATCAAGCTTTTCGCCTTCATCGAGCTTTGCCATAGCTTCAGTTCCGTGACCGACAACTTTATAAATAATCGTTACCGTTTTATCATCGTAGTCACAGATTGAAATGGGTCTGCGAAGATAAAAACCGTCAAGCTGAATATTGAGGAACTGTCCGGGTGCGGTGATATGCGAAGTTTCGCCCTCAAGCTTCATCTCAAATATGTCCTTTGTCAGAGGCTTGTTTGAAAGAATTTTGTATATCCCTCTGTTCATGCGTTTTCTCCTTTCTGCCAGGCGATTTTTCCACCGCATACGGTCATAAGACATTCGCCGTATACCTCATATCCATCAAACGGAGTTGCTCTTCCTTTTGAAAGGAAATCATCGGGATTGATTCTGTACTTCCGGTTTAAATCAAACACCGTAAAATCAGCCGGCATGCCATCTTCAAGCGAGCTGTTAAAGCCGAATCTCTTTGCGGGATTTATGCTCATAAGCTCAATCAGTTTATCAAGAGTAATTATGTTTTCTTTAACAAGATAAGTATAAAGCAGAGGGAATGCGGTTTCTATTCCGACAATTCCCATTGCGCTTCTTTCAAGACCCCTGCCCTTTTCTTCCGCAGAATGAGGTGCATGGTCGGTTGCAATCATATCGATTGTTCCGTCAATTATTCCCTCAATTAGCGCAAGTCTGTCGCTTTCGTCACGCAAAGGAGGATTCATCTTGAATCTGCCGTGCTCCTGCAAATCCTTATCGCTTAAAATCAGATAATGCGGTGCGGTTTCGCAGGTTACGTCAACGCCTTCCGCCTTTGCTTTTCTGATAAGCTCAACACTTTCTTTGGTTGAAATATGGCACACGTGATACGCACAGCCTGTTTCTTTTGCGAGTTTCAAGTCACGCTCGATAGGTCTCCATTCGCTTTCGGAACAGATTCCTCTGTGGCCGTGTTCTTCAGCATATTTGCCCTTATGTATATAGCCGCCTTCAAGAAGTGAATTATCTTCACAATGCGCTACTATCATCTTACCGAGCGATTTAGCTTTTATCATCGCCGCTTTCATCATTTCATCGCTCTGAACACCCTTGCCGTCATCGGAAAAAGCGCATACATCATCAAGCATCGCTTCCATATCGGAAAGTACCTGTCCGTTTTGTCCGACGGTTATTGAGCCGTAAGGTCTGACATTGATAACCGCACCTTTTTTTATCAGCTCAAGCTGAGCATCAAGATTATCTTTGTTATCGGGAACGGGGTTAAGATTCGGCATTGAACAAACAGTTGTGTAACCGCCTCTTGCGCAGGCTTTTGTTCCCGTTTCAACCGTTTCTTTATAAGAAAATCCCGGCTCTCTGAGATGAACGTGAACATCAATAAAGCCGGGAAAAACAATACAATTATGAAATTGAAAAACAGTATCCGAAGCACCGCCGAAAACGCCGCCTGAAACAGAAATATCTACGGGCATATCATTACCGTGTTTTTTGCATCCTTTAACAGTAAAACTCATAGTCTTTTCCTTTCATCAATACTCTAATAAGTATAACAATATCATTAAAAAAAGTCAACAGCTAAAACTAAAAATTAAGTATTGACAAACTGCAACAGTTGACATAAAATTATATATTATTGTTTTTAATAAACAGGAGGATGTACAATGGGAATGACAATAGGTCAGAAGCTGATTAAGAGCCATCTTGTCAGCGGCGAAATGATACCCGGCACCGAAATCGGTCTTAAGATTGACCAGACACTCACTCAAGACGCTACGGGTACAATGGCATATCTCGAATTTGAAGCAATGGGCGTTGAAAGAGTACGCACAGAGCTTTCCGTTTCATATATCGACCACAATACTCTTCAGAACGGTTTTGAAAATGCTGATGACCACAGATTTATCCAGAGCGTTGCAAAGAAAAGAGGTCTTCTTTTCTCAAAGCCCGGCAACGGTATCTGCCATCAGCTTCATCTTGAGCGCTTCGGAAAACCCGGCAAGACTCTTATCGGTTCAGACAGCCACACCCCCACAGGCGGTGGTATCGGTATGCTCGCAATCGGTGCAGGCGGTCTTGACGTAGCTGTTGCAATGGGCGGCGGTACATACTACACAACAATGCCAAAAATGACACTTATCCGCCTTTCGGGCAAGCTTTCACCCTGGGTTGGTGCAAAGGACATCATCCTTGAAGTTCTCCGCATCATGAGCGTTAAGGGCGGCGTCGGAAAGATTATCGAATACGGCGGCGAAGGTGTCAAAACACTTTCCGTTCCCGAAAGAGCTACCATCACAAACATGGGTGCAGAGCTTGGCGCAACAACCTCTGTTTTCCCCTCAGATGAAACAACAAAAGCCTTCCTTAAGGCACAGGGCAGAGAAGAAGACTGGACAGAGCTTCTCCCCGATGCTG
>CALAQQ010000165.1 GCA_937888485.1 uncultured Clostridia bacterium | reverse complement strand
CAGGATTAAAACAAATTTTATTCCTTGCCACGGATGCACCGTGGCCAAAGACCAGAAGGAGGTGCTTTAAGAATGTCAGCAAACATCAGCTATGAGACAATGATGGTTTTTTCAGTTGCCAACGGCGAAGAAGCTGTTCAGCCTCTCATGGAGAAATTCAAGGGCATGATCGAAGCTAACGGCACTCTTGAGAGCGTTGATGAATGGGGTAAGCGCAAGCTCGCATACCTTATCAACGACGAAGCAGAGGGTTACTACGTTCTCTTCCATTATCAGGCTACACCCGAATTTCCCGCAGAGCTCGACCGTGTTGTTAAGATTACAGACGGCGTGCTTCGTTCACTCATTGTCAAGAAGAACTAAGGAGGTCGCAAAATGTTAAACAATGCCGTAATTATGGGCAGACTTGTTGCAGACCCCGAGCTTCGCACTACAGGAACCGGTATTTCCGTTTTATCCTTCACAGTTGCCGTTGACAGAGGCTTTGTCCGTCAGGGTGAAGAACGCCAGGCAGATTTCATTGACGTTATTGCATGGAGACAGACTGCTGAATTTGTCAGCAAGTATTTCCGTAAGGGCTCAATGATTGCTATCCAGGGTCACATCCAGACAAGAATGTATGAAGACAAGAACGGTAACAAGAGAAAGGCTGTTGAAATTGTTGCGGATAACGTAAGTTTCTGCGGCTCCAAGAATGAAACAGGCTCTTCTTATTCAAGAGAAGACAGCTATGCAGCTGCTCAGCCTGCTCCTTCATATTCAACTGCCGATGAAGGCGATTTCAAGGAAATCCCCGAAGACGACCTTCCGTTTTAAGGCCGTATCAAACTGAAACTGAAAAAAGGAGGTTTAATCCGAAATGGCATACGATAAGAATGACAGAAGACCCAACAAGAAGGGTCGCAGAAAGGTTTGTGCTTTCTGTGTTGAAAAAGTTGAATGCATCGATTACAAGGATGTTAACAGACTCAACAAATTCACTTCAGACAGAGCAAAGATTCTTCCCCGCCGTGTAACAGGTACTTGCGCTAAGCATCAGCGTGAACTTACCACAGCTATCAAGCGTGCACGTCAGATTGCTCTTCTTCCTTACACAAGTGACTGATAAAAAAATTACCGCTGTACACCTCGTACAGCGGTTTTATTTTTTTATCCTTTAAAAATTCTGTTATAAATTCTCTCTGCATTTTTGCAGTCGGAATAGTCAAAATTGAAATCTCTGAATGTGCGGAGTTTATCTTCGCTTTTTCGGGGTTTTTTTATTGCTTCAATAACCTCGTCAAAGGTTTTGGCAACCTCACCGGGCACATAATCTTCATAGTCAAAATAGAACGAGCGTTCTTTCTCATAATCCTCAAGGTCAAATGCAAAGAAAATGCAGGGCTTTGAAAGAAGCGCAAAATCCATGCATGCAGATGAATAGTCGGTTATAAGCATATCGCTGATGAGCGTTAATTCACCGATGTCGTGACCTTTGGTAACATCAACCGCACCTTCAACAGGCTTTGATGAGTTTATCTGCGGGTGAAGTTTTATCAGCAGACTGTATTCATTGCCAAGTTGTTCATTGAATTTCTTCATGTCGATATTATCGAGAAGTTTTTTGTCTGCATCTGCATTTTCACGGAATGTGGGCGCATAGAGAATGAGTTTTTTGCCTTTGCATTCGGGATGGTTATCATCAAAGGATTTTCTCAGTTTATCAATGTTTCTTTCTGTTAAAAGAAGGTCAATTCTCGGTGCACCGAGAGGAAGGATTTTCTTTTCATCAACGCCGAATGCCTCTGAATAAACAGGCACAACGTTTTTCGATGAACAGATAACATATGTAAGCTTTTCGGAGCATTTCTTCTCACGGTCCGCAACCCCGTCGGTAAGAGGTGCGGAAAGACCGAATTTTTTGAACGTACCTTCAGCGTGCCAGAGTTGAGTTATGACAGCTTCTTTGCTGAAATTGAGGTCAGCCATCGGCATGAAATTGTCGTTGAGAAAAACATATTTTGCAGTTGCGAGCGACTTTGCCTTTAAAGTGAAAAATCCCGCCGCTTTAATGCAGGATATCACGAGGGATTTCACGCCCGAGAAATCAAGCTGCAAATCCCTTGTTGAAATATTCACGATATCATATCCGCCGATTTTTTCGATATATGAGCGCATAACACCGAGTGAATCCTTTTCGCCGCCGTTATGGGGTGCTACAAAGGCTACTCTGTTTTTCCTGACAGGAAAAATGCGGCACATGTTAAAAAATACGGCATAGAGAGAATAAAAAATCTTTTTCAAAATATCACCGTTTGATTTTTAAAAACAGTTTTGCACCGATTCCGATAAGGAAATCGGGGAA
>CALAQQ010000164.1 GCA_937888485.1 uncultured Clostridia bacterium | reverse complement strand
CATATAATTTTTCAATTCCTTTACTGCCATTACTGCACAGTTGTCTTCTGATTCTTCTGTGGAAGCACCAAGATGAGGAATTACAATACATCCTTCTTTGCCGGCAGTTGTTGTATTCGGGAAATCTGTAACATATTTTCTATTGTCATTTGAATTTCTTGAATACCCCACATTTGTTATATTTTCACCATTAATGTAAAGTTCATAAAATCCAAGACCGCAAATCGCGCATTGACACGAAATGCTTTCGGGAAGTTCGAAATCCGTTTTGTACCATGGGGCGGGAAGTGTCTTTTCGGAATAATCTCCAAGACCGCAATTTTTACCGAGCCATTTTGAATTGCTATCAACAAAAAAAGTCATAATGTTACCTCTTGTTATGGTGGTTTAATATATTCTGCAATCAATAAAAAATCAAATATTCTCTTATTTTTAGGTAACAATGAATACACACGCTGGCATTGTAATTTCCAAACATACACTAAAAAGCCTTGACACTACCATATTTACATAGAGAAATATTTCAAAAATATTCAAGGAAGAGTACGGTTGCGACAGAACGAATATCAGTTATTTCAAGGCTGCCTGTACTCAAGTTACAGATATATTTGGTATCATTCTTATTTCAGAAATTTTTAAACGAATAGTATTCACGTTTAAACATTAGTAGAATAATAAATCAATTTTTTGATTAGCAGTGCTTCTCTATATATCGAAATAAAATTGTACTACGTACAATTTTCCTCCAATACTATTCACTCTCCACTCTTAACTATTCACTCTTCACTATTAACTGTTCACTGAAAAGAAACATATGCAAATCAGACATCATTATCAAGGTTAAGGTGATATATATGGCAGTTTTCAGACCTTTCAAAGCAATAAGACCTGTTCCCGAATATGCAGACAAGGTTGCGGCACTCCCTTATGACGTTATGAACAGCAAAGAAGCCGCAGAAATGGTCAAGGGAAATCCTTATTCCTTCCTCCATGTTGACAAAGCGGAAATTGATTTGCCCGAAGGTACAGACCTTTATTCCGAGACCGTTTATCTCAAAGCAAGAGAAAATCTCGATAAACTCGTTTCCGACGGAATCTGCAAACAGGATGAGGAAGCAAAATTCTATATTTACCGCCAGATTATGAACGGCAGAAGCCAGACAGGTCTTGTAGGCTGTGTTTCGATTGACGATTATATTAATTCAGTAATCAAAAAGCATGAACTCACAAGAGCCGATAAAGAAGCAGACAGAATAAACCATGTTGACTACTGCGATGCAAATACAGGTCCGATTTTCCTCACCTACCGTCCTCAGACTGAAATTGCAAAAACGGTTGCAGACTGGAAAGAAACCCATGCTCCGGTTTATGATTTCGTAACAAATGACGGCATTGCAAACACGGTTTGGGTTATTGACTGCCCCGAAACAAACGAAAAAATTGCAAAGCTTTTTGCAGGCGTTGACTATCTTTATATTGCCGACGGTCATCACAGAGCCGCATCGGCTGTAAAAGTCGGTCTGAAACGCAGAGAGCAGTATCCCGATTATGACGGAAACGAAGAATTCAATTTCTTCCTTGCCGTACTTTTCGACTGCGACGAGCTTGAAATCATGGACTATAACCGTGTTATGAAAGATTTGAACGGCAACACCGAAGCCGAATTCATCGAAAAAATCAGCGATAAATTCACCGTACAGCTTATCGGTGAAAATGCATATAAACCCGAAAAGGCTCACACATTCGGAATGCTTCTCGGCGGAAAATGGTATAAGCTCACCGCCAAAGAAGGCACTTTCAATTCGGAAGACCCCGTAGAAGCGCTTGACGTTTCTATTCTCCAGAGCAACCTCATCTCTCCCGTTCTCGGAATCGACGACCCCAGAACAGACAAACGCATTGATTTTGTCGGCGGAATAAGAGGTCTCGGTGAGCTTGAACGCAGAGTAAACGATGATATGTGTCTTGCATTCTCGATGTATCCCACAACTCTCAATGAACTTATGGATATCGCCGATGCAGGTCAGATTATGCCTCCCAAATCGACATGGTTTGAACCGAAACTTTTAAGCGGTTTGTTCATTCACAAATTAAAATAATAAAACATTCCTTTCGGGGATAAACTATTCCCGAAAGGATATATTTATGTCAGAAGGATGATTATATGTTAAGAATAGCTTTTTTTGATACAAAACCGTATGACAAGATTTATTTTGATGCCCTTAAAGAAAGTTACGGCATTGAAATCGAATATTTTGAATCAAAATTAAATCCGCGCACCGCTGTCATGGCAAAAGGAGTCAAGGCGGTATGCGCCTTTGTCAACGACGATATATGCAAAGAAACAATTGATGTTCTCAAAGAAAACGGCGTTGAGATAATCGCCATGCGCTGTGCAGGCTATAACAACGTTGACCTCCATGCCGCAAAAGATGTTATGACCATTGTGCGTGTTCCCGAATATTCTCCCCACGCTGTTGCAGAGCATACTCTTGCGCTTCTTCTCACTCTTGTCAGAAAAACACACAAGGCATATATCCGCACAAGAGATTTTAATTTCAGTCTAAACGGCTTTGTCGGATTCGATTTGCACGGCAAAACCCTCGGTGCAATCGGCACGGGCAAAATCGGCATGGCATTCATCGATATTTGCAGAGGCATCGGCATGAATGTTATCGCCTACGACCCCTTCCCCTCACAAGGCTATCTCGAATATGTTCCGCTTGAAGAACTCTTTCAGCGTGCCGACGTTATTTCGCTTCACTGCCCTCTCACAAGCGATACCTACCACATGATAAACGATTATTCTATAAAAATGATGAAAGAAAAAGTGTTTATTCTCAACACCTCAAGAGGTGCACTCATCGACACAGAATCTCTCATTAACGGTATCAAAAGCGGAAAAATCGGCGGTGCAGGTCTTGACGTTTACGAAGAAGAAAGCGAATTTTTCTATGAGGATTTATCCGAAAGCATCTTAAAAGACGACGTGCTTTCACGCCTCATCATGATGCCTAACGTGCTTGTTACCTCCCACCAGGCATTCCTCACCCACGAAGCTCTGAAAAGGATTGCAGAGATTACCCTCGGCAACATCAAGAGCTTTTTTGACGGCGATAAACCCGAAAACGAGATAGTTGCAAAGAAGAAAATTATTGTCTGATTTATCATTTTGCACAAACAGGAACTGCAGATAATGTTTTATTGCATAATATTCACAAACAGTATGTGATTATGCAAAATTAACTTGACTTTATGCATTCTTTTATGTATAATTATGCGTATATTATTTCCAGAGGTATATTATAATGAAAAAAACAAAGATTTTTATAGACGGAAAAGAAGGAACAACGGGTCTGCGCATCTTTCAGCGCATATCATCCCGTGAAGATATCGAGCTCATCGTTTTGAGCGAAGATAAGAGAAAGGATACCGAGGCAAGAAAAGAAGCTCTCAATTCCTGCGACATCACCTTTCTCTGCCTTCCCGATGCGGCGGCACGAGAAGCAGTTTCGCTCATCGAAAACCCCGATGTTAAGGTTATCGATGCTTCAACTGCTCACCGTACACTCCCCGACTGGGCATACGGTTTCCCCGAACTCTCACCCGCACATCTTGAAAAAATCAAAAATTCAAAACGTGTTGCCGTTCCCGGCTGTCATGCAAGCGGCTTTATCGCTCTTGTTTACCCCCTCGTTGCGGCGGGAATCCTCCCTGCCGATGCACTGCTGACCTGCACCTCCGTTACAGGATACAGCGGCGGCGGTAAAAAGATGATTGCACAGTATGAAAACGGTTCAAGAGAAGCTTTCCTCAATTCACCCCGTCAGTACGGTCTTACACAGGAACATAAGCATCTCAAAGAGATGAAAGCGATAACAGGAATCGAAAATGCACCCATGTTCAGCCCCATTGTTGCGGATTTTTACAGCGGAATGGCAGTTTCTGTTCCTATTTTTGCAAAAAACCTTTGCAATGGCAAGGGTATCTGTGATATAATAAATGTTTACAAGGCTTCGTATAATTCGGATTTCGTAAAGTATACCGAAAACCTCGGCGATGATGCAATGTTCTGCGCCGAAACAATGAGCGGTAACGACGGAATGCAGATTTTCGTTCAGGGCAACGAAGAAAGAATTCTTCTGCTTGCACGCTACGATAACCTCGGCAAAGGTGCATCGGGTGCGGCAATCGAATGCATGAACATACTCATGGGAATTGACCCGAAAACGGGACTTTTTCTCTGATGAAAGGATACATAGAATGAAACAGATTTCGGGCGGCATCTGCGCCGCAAAAGGCTTTACCGCAAGCGGTGTTCACTGCGGTATAAGAAAAAACAAAACAAAAAAAGACCTCGCTCTTATTTTCAGCGAAAAGAAGGCTAATGCCGCTTGTGTTTACACTACAAATCTCGTTAAGGGTGCACCCATAACCGTTACCAAGAATAACGTTGCCGACGGCTTTGCACAGGCAGTTATCTGCAACAGCGGTAACGCAAACACCTGCAACGCAAACGGCATCGAAATCGCCGAAGAAATGTGCGCTCTCATTTCAAAAGAGCTTGACATATCCGCAAACGATATCATCGTTGCATCAACGGGTGTTATCGGTCAGACTCTCGACATCACTCCCATTGCAGAAGGTGTTCCTTCGCTCGTCAAAGAGCTCAAGGCTGAAAGCGAAGATGCTGCGGCAGCTATCATGACAACCGATACGGTTGAAAAAATCGTTTCATATTCATTCGATATCAATGGAGTGGAATGCAGAATCGGCGGTATCGCAAAGGGTTCAGGAATGATTCATCCCAACATGGCAACAATGCTCGTTTTCGTAACAACCGACTGCGCAATTTCAAGCGAAATGCTTCAGAAGGCACTCAGCGAAGATGTTAAGGATTCATTCAACATGGTAAGCGTTGACGGTGACACCTCAACAAACGACATGGTTTCCGTTATGGCAAACGGCATGGCAGGAAACGAAGAAATCACCGCAGAGGGCGAAGCTTTCGATGAATTCTGCAAGGCACTGAGCGCTGTCACAACTCATCTCTGCCGCATGATTGCGGGCGACGGCGAAGGCGCAACAAAGCTTCTCGAATGCATCGTAACAGGTGCAAACTCAAAAGAAACCGCAGTTACCGTTTCAAAATCGGTTATCTGCTCATCGCTTTTCAAGGCTGCAATGTTCGGTGCAGACGCAAACTGGGGCAGAGTTCTCTGCGCCATCGGTTACAGCGGTGCCGATGTCGATGTCAACAAGGTTGACGTTGCGTTCAAATCCATTGCAGGCGAAGTAAAAGTCTGCAAAAACGGTGCAGGCATTGATTTCTCGGAAGAAATCGCAAAAGAGGTTCTCACAGAAAAAGAAATTCAGGTTCTCATCGAACTCAACAGCGGCGACGCATCTGCAACCGCATGGGGATGCGACCTTACATATGATTACGTTAAAATAAACGGCGACTACAGAACTTAAGAGGTAATAAAATGGAACTTTCAAACGCAATGAGGGGTCAGGTGCTTGTTGAAGCACTCCCCTACATACAGAAATATTCAAATAAGATTGTTGTTATCAAATACGGCGGTAACGCCATGATTAACGAAGAACTCAAGGATGCAGTTATGGGCGATATCGCTCTGCTTTCACAAATCGGCATCAAAGTCGTTCTCGTTCACGGCGGCGGTCCCGAAATCACCGATATGCTCGGCAAAATCGGCAAAAAAAGCGAATTCGTTGACGGACTTCGTGTTACCGACAAAGAAACCGCTGACGTTGTTCAGATGGTGCTTGCAGGCAAGGTCAACAAGAGCCTCGTTGCTCTTCTCGGCAGACTCGGCTGCAAGGCAATCGGTCTTTGCGGTGCGGATAACCACCTTATCACCGCAGAGGTGAAGGATGAAAGACTCGGTTTTGTCGGCGAAATCACCGACATCAATCCCGAACCTATCATTGATTTGCTTAACATGGGCTATGTTCCCGTTATTTCAACAACGGGCTGCGACAATGACGGCAACGTTTACAACATCAACGCTGACACAGCTGCCGCAAAAATCGCAGGCATTCTCGGTGCGGAAAGCTTTATTTCCATGACCGATATCGCAGGATTGCTCCGTGATATAAACGACCCCTCAACCCTTATTTCCAAGGTATCGGTAAGCGAAATCCCCGAACTCATCAATGACGGAATTATCTCGGGCGGCATGATTCCCAAGATTGACTGCTGCCGTGAAGCAATCCGCAGAGGTGTTAAAAAAGTATTTATCATTGACGGCAGAGTTCCCCATTCGCTTCTCATCGAAATTCTCACCGATGAAGGTCTGGGTACAATGTTTGTTCAAAGCTGAGGTTAATAATTATGTCAATCATTGAAAAAGATAAGCAGTATGTCGCAGGCACTTACGCACGTTTCCCCCTTGAACTTTGCGAGGGCAACGGCGCATTGCTCTACGATAACAACGAAAAAGAATATATTGACCTGGGAAGCGGTATCGCTGTCAACACCTTCGGCACAGCCGACGATGAATGGCTTGAGGCAATAACAGTTCAGGCTTCGCTTCTCGGTCACACATCAAATCTTTACTACACAAAGCCTTGCGTTGATTTGGCTGAAATGCTCTGCGAAAGAACGGGAATGAAGAAGGTTTTCTTCTCAAACTCGGGTGCGGAAGCAAACGAATGCGCAATCAAAACGGCAAGACTCTGGGCACTTAAAAATAAGGGCGAAGGCAATTCAACAATCATCACCCTCAAAAACAGCTTCCACGGCAGAACAATAACAACTCTTGCGGCAACAGGTCAGGATAATTTCCACACAGATTTCGGTCCTTTCACCGAAGGTTTTGTTTATGCGGAAGCTAACAATCTCGACTCCGTAAAGGAGCTTGCAGAGAATAACAACTGCGCCGCAATCATGATGGAAACAATTCAGGGCGAAGGCGGTGTTCTTCCTCTGACAGAGGAATTCGTCAAGGGCGTTTGCGAAATTGCAAAAGAAAAGAATATGCTCGTTATCATCGACGAAGTACAGACAGGAAACGGAAGAACGGGCAAGCTTTACGGCTACATGAACTACGGCATCACACCCGATATCGTTTCAACCGCAAAGGGTCTTGCAGGCGGTCTCCCCCTCGGATGCACAATGCTCGGCGAAAAGGTTCAGGACGTCCTCACCGCAGGTTCACACGGTTCAACCTTCGGCGGCAATCCTATCTGCTGTGCAGGTGCAATAAGCATTCTTTCAAGAATAACAGACGAGCTTCTTGATGAAGTCAACGAAAAGAGCGAATATATCATTTCAAGGCTCTCACAATGCAAAAACGTAAAGAGCGTAACAGGCAAAGGTCTTATGCTCGGTATCGAATGCGATAAGCCCGCAAAGGCAGTTATTGCATCGGCTATGGAAAAAGGCGTTCTCGTTCTGAGCGCAAAAACCAAGGTACGTCTTCTTCCTCCGCTCAATATTCCCTTCTGCCTTCTTGAAATGGCAATTGACAAGCTCATTGAAGCTATCGAAGAATAATAAAGAAGCCTCCTTGCCGCACGGCAAAGAGGCTTGTTATATACAAAGGACTCATGATTATGAAAAAGAAATTTTTTGACCATATGATTCACGGCAGTGACTATAACCCCGACCAGTGGATAAAAACTCCCGAAATCTGGGACGAAGATATGCGCCTGATGAAGCTTGCTCATGTCAACAGCGCAACTATCAACATCTTTTCGTGGTCGCTTATCGAACCCGAAGAGGGCGTTTATAATTTCGGCTGGCTCGATACAATGATGGATAAGCTCCATGAAAACGGCATTTCCGTTATCCTTGCAACTCCGTCCGGTGCAAGACCCCCTTGGCTTGCGCAGAAATATCCCGAAGTTCTCAGAGTTGAAGAAAGCGGAATAAGAAACGAATTCGGTGTGCGCCATAACCATTGCCTCACCTCTCCGGTTTACCGCGAAAAAGTGAGAAACATCAACCGCATTATTGCCGAAAGATACAAAAACCACCCTGCGCTCAAAATGTGGCACATCTCCAATGAATACTGCGGAGAATGCCACTGCGAACTTTGTCAGGAAGCCTTCAGAAACTGGGTGCGTGAATACTATCACAATGACCTTGAAGAGCTCAACGACAAATGGTGGAACGGTTTCTGGAGCCACAGAGTGAACGACTGGTCACAGATTAATTCTCCGAAGTTCAGAGGCGAAAACCACGTTCCCGCCATGAAGCTCTGCTGGAACAGATTTATTTCCGACAGCCACATTTCATTCTATAAAAACGAAATCGAACCTCTCCGTGAAATTACTCCCGATATCCCCATCACCACCAATTTTATGAAGATGTATGACGGAATCGACTATCAGAAATTCGCAAAAGAGCTTGACCTCGTTTCGTGGGACAACTATCCCGCATGGGATAAGGGCAGAAATGTTTCCGAAGCTCTTGAAATTGCTTTTGTGCACGATGCATTCCGTTCAATGAAGGACGGTCAGCCTTTCT
Organism: uncultured Clostridia bacterium; assembly: GCA_937888485.1. Lineage (GTDB taxonomy): Bacteria > Bacillota > Clostridia > Oscillospirales > Acutalibacteraceae > CAG-177. Next base: position 759 of record CALAQQ010000164.1, on the reverse strand, counting down.
TCATGATGGAAAGCACACCTTCTCTCGTCAACTGGCACGATGTCAACAAGCTTCCCAAATCGGGCATGCAGGAGCTTTCCGCAATTCAGGCAATCGCTCACGGTTCGGACAGCGTTCAGTATTTCCAGTGGAGAAAGAGCCGTGCAGGTCACGAAAAATATCACGGTGCAGTAGTTGACCATTGTGGTCACGAAAACACAAGAGTATTCGAAGAGGTTGCACATTTAGGTGAGGTTTTAGAAAAGCTTTCAGATGTTGTCGGTGGCAGAAGTAACAGTAAAGTTGCAGTTATTGCTGACTGGGAAGAAAGCTGGGCAACACAATATTTCTGTGGCTTTAATAATGAACACAGAGAGTATTTTGAGGAATGCACAAAGTGGTATAAACCATTCTGGGAAAAGGGTATTTCTGTTGATATAATTGCAATGGATGATGATTACACAAAATATGATTTAGTAATTGCACCATTCCTTTATATGCTCAAAAATGGCACAATAGAAAGAATTGAAGGTTACGTTAAAAATGGCGGTAATTTTGTAACAACTTACCTTTCTTGTATGGTAGATAGTGATGATTTGTGCTACTTAGGTGGTTTCCCTGCTGAAAACTTAAAAGATGTTTTTGGTTTCATAAGTTCAAGATTTTTATGTAAGTTTGCGGTAATGAACTTTAATTGAATAAAAAAATCTGATTTTTATGAAACCTACATTATTTTTGTTGGCGGCTGGTATGGGTAGCCGTTATGGTGGCTTGAAGCAG
>CALAQQ010000163.1 GCA_937888485.1 uncultured Clostridia bacterium | reverse complement strand
CCTCAAAGATTATGCAGGCAATTTACGACTCCTCCGAAAATCATTGCGAAATAAAGATTTCATAAGAAAGGTTGATTATAATATGGATATCAGAATTTTTAAGAATGAAGCAGAAATCGGTAAGGCAGCAGGTCAGCTTTTCTGTGATACAGTAAAAGAGAATCCCTCATGTGTTCTCGGACTCGCAACAGGTGCAACTCCTGTTCCAACCTATAATTACATGGTAGAAGAATATAAAGCAGGCAACGTTTCGTTCAAGGACATCACTACATTTAATCTTGACGAATACTGCGACCTTCCCAAAGAGCATAAAAACAGCTATTATTCATTCATGTTCGAAAATCTTTTCTCAAAGATTGACGTAAATGCTGATAATGTTAATTTCCTTGACGGTAACACAGATGACCCCGAAGCAGAAAGCGCAAGATATGCAGCTGCAATTGCTTCGAAGGGCGGAATTGATGTTCAGCTTCTCGGTATCGGAAGAAACGGTCATATCGCATTCAACGAACCTTCAGATGCATTCACAGGCGAAAGCTTTAAAATCGCTCTTACACAGAGCACAATCGATGCCAACTCAATCTATTTTGATGATATTCCCATGCCCCGATATGCAATGACAATGGGTATAGGATCAATCATGAAGGCAAAGAAGATTGTCCTTATTGCAACAGGCGCATCAAAGGCAGAAGCTGTTAAAGGTATGATTAAAGGCGATGTTACTCCTCAGCTTCCCGCTTCAATTCTTCAGCAGCATGAGGATGTTGTAATCTTCCTTGACGAGGCAGCAGCAAGCCTTCTTTAATCAATGCAGGGCGGGGGTTTGCTTCCTCCGTTCGAATAATAATTCTTCGAAAGAATACAGGAGATAAAAACCAATGGATAAGAAAACTTTCTATATTTCAACGCCGATATATTATCCCTCGGATAAGCTTCATATCGGTCATACTTATTCAACCGTTGCAGCCGATACAATGGCTCGCTATAAGCGTTTCCAGGGCTTTGATACCTTCTTCCTCACAGGTACCGATGAACACGGTCAGAAGATTGAAGATAAGGCAAAGGCTGCAGGCGTAACTCCCCAGGCTTATGTTGACAACATCGTTGTCGGCATCAAAGAGCTTTGGAAGCTTATGAATATTTCTTATGATAAATTCATCAGAACAACCGATGATTATCATGAGAAGGCTGTTCAGAAGATTTTTAAGAAGATGTATGACAAGGGTGACATTTATAAGGGTCATTATGAAGGTCTTTACTGTAAGCCCTGTGAATCCTTCTGGACAGAAACTCAGGCTGTTGACGGAAAATGTCCCGATTGCGGCAGACCCGTAACAAAAGAAAGAGAAGAAGCATATTTCTTCAAGCTTTCAGCATATGCAGATAAGCTTGCAAAATATTATGATGAGCATCCCGGCTTCATTGAACCCCTCAGCCGTCAGAACGAAATGGTTAACAACTTCATCAAGCCCGGTCTTCAGGATTTGTGTGTTTCCCGTTCATCGTTCAAATGGGGTATTCCTGTTCCTGTTAATGAGGACCACGTTATCTATGTTTGGCTTGATGCTCTTACCAACTATATAACAGCTCTCGGCTACGGCTCAGAGGACGATTCTCTTTATAAGAAATTCTGGCCCGTTGATGTTCATCTTATCGGTAAGGATATCATCCGTTTCCATATGATTTACTGGCCTGCATTCCTTATGTCAATCGAAGAACCTCTTCCCGAGAAGGTTTTTGCACACGGTTGGGTTCTTATTGACGGCGGTAAAATGAGTAAGTCCGTAGGTAATGTTGTTGACCCCGTAATTCTTGCAGAAAGATACGGTGTTGACGCTCTGCGTTATTATCTTCTCCGTGAGTTTACCTTCGGTTCAGACGGCTCATTCTCAAATGAAAACCTTATCAACAGAATCAATTCCGACCTTGCAAACGACCTCGGTAACCTCGTTTCAAGAACCGTTTCCATGGTTGAAAAATATTTCGGCGGAACAATTCCTGCTGAAAGAGAAGCAGGGGAGTTTGACGATGACCTCAAGACTCTTGCATTGCAGACAAAGGGCGATGCGGAAAAAGAGCTTGATAAATTCAACTATTCAATCGCTCTCACAAATATCTGGAAGCTTGTTTCCAGAACAAACAAATATATTGATGAAACTGCTCCCTGGGCTCTTGCAAAGGATGAGGCAAACAAGGCAAGACTTGCAACCGTTCTTTACAATCTCCTTGAAACAATCCGCCTTTGTTCTTCTCTCCTGTTCCCCTTCATGCCTACCGCTATGCCTAAGGTATGGGAGCAGATCGGTGCAGACGAAACAATGGTGACATACGAAAAGTCCGGCACATTCGGCGTTCTTCCCGCAGATGTTACTGTAAAGAAGGGCGAGGTTCTCTTCCCCAGAATTGATATGGAAAAGGAAATCGAAGAACTCAACGCTCTCCTGGGACCCAAGAAGGAATGGAAGGAAGACGAGGATCTGGACAAGGCAAATATCATCACAATTGACAAGTTTGCCGAAGTAAAGCTCCGCACAGGTGAAATCACAGCCTGCGAAAAGATGAAGAAGGCAAAGAAGCTTCTTAAAATCCAGGTTGACGACGGCCGTGACGGCAGACAGATAGTTTCGGGTATTGCAAATTACTACACTCCCGAAGAATTAATCGGAAAGAAGATTATTTTCGTGGCTAACCTTGCTCCCGCAAAGCTCTGCGGTGAGGAAAGCCAGGGTATGCTCCTTGCATGCGACGCAGGCGACGATGTAAAGGTAGTGTTCCTTGACGGAGAT
>CALAQQ010000162.1 GCA_937888485.1 uncultured Clostridia bacterium | reverse complement strand
AGCCCGAAAATAACTATCCAATAGAATGGCTGATTGATTATGTCCGTGTCTATAAGGATAAAAACGGTTATGATGAGAGCAACAGACTTACAAAATTTGAGCGCTTCATAAAAGATATGTGCGACTCACTTACCGCGTTTTGGCATCGTGTCTTATCTTATTTTCAAGACTTCTGTCCGCAATGTCGTCAGTTCTTTGAGCGTTTGTTAAGTAAGATTCCTGCTTTGTACAGAACAACAAATTCCAATATATCGAAAAGTTAGACATATTAGAATTTTTCGAACATCAATTGATTTTTCTGTGGATATCTGCTATAATAAATAAAAATTCGATTTGAACACACTAAATTGAATAAGGGTCATCGGAGGACAGTACACCGTAGTGTTGGGGATAGTAAGTTTAAAACTTGCAGGCCACCTGTCAGATAAGATGTCGAGTGAGCTCGGTTATATCATAAGGCATACGCCTTTTGAGGTAGCCGAGTTTTTTTATATATTTAACTTTCACGAAAGGATTGTTTGATTTGAAAATTCAACTTTCAGACCATTTCACATACGGTAAACTGATTAAATTCACATTGCCTACAATGGGAATGATGATTGTTTCGTCTGTCTACGGTGTTGTGGACGGATTCTTTGTCTCAAATTTTGCAGGGAAAACCCCGTTTGCGGCAATCAATCTGATTATGCCTTACATTATGATTTTCTCCACAATAGGATTCATATTCGGAACGGGAGGATCAGCCATTGTTGCAAAAACAACGGGCGAAGGAAACAGGAAAAAAGCAAACAGCTATTTTTCGTTATTTGTTTATGTGTCCTTTATTTTAGGCGTTTTGTTTGCTTTAATCGGAATTGTTTCCGTCAGACCCGTTGCTGTTTTGCTTGGCGCAGAGGGAGATTTGCTGGAAAACGCAGTTCAGTATTCACGCATTGTTTTATTTGTTCTGCCGTTTAATGTGCTTATGTATTTATTCCAACCTTTCTTTTCCACAGCAGAAAAGCCACAGCTTGGTTTGGTTACAACAATATCATCGGGCGTAATGAATATCGTGCTTGATGCGTTGCTCGTTCTGCTTCTTCCTCAGGAATATAAACTTGCAGGTGCGGCAATAGCTACGGCAATGAGTCAGGTTGTTGGAGGAGTTATTCCGCTTGTTTATTTTGGTCGAAAAAACAACAGTATTCTTCGAATCGGCAAATCAAAGTTCGAAGGCAAAACAGTTCTTAAAGCGGCTACAAACGGTTCATCTGAATTTATGACCAATGTGTCCATGAGCGTTGTCGGTATGCTTTATAATATTCAGCTGATGAAATATGCAGGAGAAAACGGTGTTGCCGCTTACGGAGTTATGATGTATGTCAGCATGATTTTCTCTGCCTTGTTTGTTGGATATTCTATTGGTGTATCACCTGTCATCGGATATCATGACGGTGCCAGGAATTATGCTGAACTGAAAGGCTTGCTTAAGAGGAGCGTTGTTCTGATTGGTTTATTTGCCATTGGTATGGTTGTCGCAGGAGAGGTTTTCGCCGTACCGCTTGCAAAGATTTTTGTAGGTTATGATGCAGAGCTGATGGATATAACTGTTTCAGGTTTCAGGATTTTCGCAGTATCATTCCTGTTCATGGGATATGCAATATTCGGTTCAAGCTTCTTTACGGCACTTAACGACGGTCTGACTTCGGCTGTCATTTCTTTCTTAAGAACGTTAGTCTTTCAGGTTGCAGCGGTTTTGTTGATGCCTGTGTTCTTTGATATTGACGGAGTCTGGTATTCAATCATTGTTGCAGAATTTATGGCTATGTTTCTGAGTGCAATTTTTATCGTTATCAAAAGAAATAAGTATCATTATATGTAATCACAAAGTTAATAAACAATTCTGCAAATTCCAATTTGTCGGGCACAATCATTCTAAATCACGCAAATATTTAAAATTAAACAAGGACATTACCCGGCAGTGAAAACTGCTCTGAGTAATGTCCTGTTTTTGTTCGCAAAACTGATTGAAACAAGGCAAAAAAGCCTGTTTTTTCAAGAATAATGTCCAAATAATGTCCATGGGGTAAAAATAACGGAAATGAAAAAAGCTGAAACCGTTGTATATCAACGATTTCAGCCTTCTTTAAGATGGTCCGAGTGGCGAGACTTGAACTCACGGCCTCTTGACCCCCAGTGAGGGGCTTGACAGCCCCTTTGGAATAAGCCTGAGTTATAAGTTCATGCTTACCACTGACCACCATTATTTTGCGTTCATTAAACTTAATTTTTGACTGTAATAATTATATCACCAACAGTCAGAACTGTCAACTTTCCAAGAGCCGCAAACAGGATTATTATATATTAAATTACAACATACGAGCTTAAAGCAAAATAATTCATTTCAAGCCAACATAAACCGTTTTAAATCATCAACTTTTATCAACTTTATAACTGTCTGTTATCTTTTGGAGATATTCGGTGAATCCGTCAACGGCTTCCTGCGGACTTATCAGTTTAACCTGTGTGCCGAAACGGCATAACCAAGAGTAAAACTGTGAGCTTACCTCAACCTTTGTGCTGATGAAGAAATGCTTTTCATCTGAATATCCGTAAAACACATCCGAGCCTGTGCCGAACTGTTCAATAACGGTGTCAAGGAGCTTATTATCAAACTGCATTTTCAGGTGCATTTCTTCTCCGCCGAACATTGAAAAAACACGGTTGGTGTAGTTCTCCATGTTAAGCTCTTTGAACAAATCCTTGCCTGTGCGTTCCTCTTGGATTTTGCTGACACCCTTCATGCGGTCAACACGGAAATGATAAAGCCTCTTTCCGTTCATGTCTGCGGCTAACATATAATAATTGCCGTCATTGATAAGCAACGCAAACGGACTGTATCTGTATGTTGCTCCGTTTCGCCTCGACACCTGATTTGCCCTGTCCTGAATGGTGTATTTCATATACTGAAATTCTATCTGACAATCCTCTTTGATTGCTTCGTTTATCTTTTGGATTGACCTCATCATTCTTTCATTGCGTGTCTTTCCGCTTGTTCTGCCGACAAGATAAACCTTCTTTTGAATCTCCTTTGCTTGATGTTCACTACAAAGACTGTAAACGGTTTCAAGCAAATCCTTTGACTGTTTCTCCGATATGAATTTTGCCGTGTGGATGCACTCGGCTAAAAGTTTCAGTTCATCAAAATCATACGGTCTGTTTACAACTTTATATCCGTGTTTGCTCTTGTCATATTCTATGTAATAATTCAGGCGTTCTCTTTCTTCAACTTCAATGCTTGGGTCAGTGTCTATTTCAAAAAGTTGATTGAGCAACCTTATATCTCTTTGAATAGAGTGAACTTCTGATGATATTCCATATTCTTCAAGAAAATCTTTTATATCCTTAGTTTTCATTGCGTGTTCTTCATCGGTACGTTTAAGAAGAACCTGAGCAACAAGCATGGATTTGAACTTTTGGTTTTCTCGACGGCCGCCGTGTTCATTGTTTTTGATTGCCATAACATCACCTTCTTGTGTATGTTGGCGATATTATAACACAATAATCTATAAGAGTGAAGTTGTATTTTGTAAAGCACTTGAAAAAGTGGAATAATATTGATATAATAAATGCACCACACAAAACTAAATATTTCTAATAATATAAATGAGCAGTGTTTTTACTATTTGGTAAAAGCACAAGCTTCGCTTTTTCATGCTCAGTTTGTGTTATTGGAAAAGGTTTTGTGTGGTAGCAAAACGGAGTTTGTGTTTTTCGTGTGTGCATAACTTCGGTTTGCACACACTTTTTTATTTTTGGAGGTAAAAAACAAATGGAGAAAATTAAAAACTACTTACGAAAAACTATGTTTGAACGAATCGACGGCATTGATATCGAAAATTTGAAAACATCCGAACTTCTCAGGCAGGTTAAATTGCTTCCTGTTTTGTTTATCATCACAACTGTTTGTGCGGTTTTAATTACTGCATTCGGTGCTTTTTTTGCTTTTGTCTCTGACAGCGATTTGGCACTTTGTTCATTATTTTTCTTCGCCTTTGCTCTCGTTGCAATATTCCTGTCTTTTATTTTCCCAAAAAGATTAAAAAATGTTAAGTCCGCTCTAAACACTCGGGAAATAACCGATGATGATAAGAAAAATGCTGAACAAAAAATTAACAGCACAAAGAAAGCTGCAATAATTGGCATTATTATATATGTTATTTTTATGGGTATTGGTATATGCGGTATGTTCGGCAATACAGCCGAATTTTCAGACAATCAATGTCAAATCTGTGAAAGAGAATTCAAAGATTCTAAAAACAAGAAATCCATTGCTGAAACAAATATGTGCAAAAACTGCTATGATAACTATAAATCTCTCGAATGGGTTCTTGATGAATAAAAATAATTCAGGGAGCGGTTCAAAACCGTTTCCTGCTTTTTTATGTCTCCAAAAGAGAAAGATATTTATAAACCGTGTTTCTGCTCAGACCGCAGACCCTTGCGA
>CALAQQ010000161.1 GCA_937888485.1 uncultured Clostridia bacterium | reverse complement strand
TGCCGATGAAACCGATAATTCAGTAAATCTGGCATATTACATAGTGGATTTGATTTCATAATGTTTTTGTAGTAATTGATGAGGTAAAACATAATGAAAAGAGTTTTAGCTGTATTTATATTATCATTAACTTTCTTAATCGTTTTATCATCTTGCAAATCTTTTGAAAAACCTGATTTATCAACGACAGAATCTGAAGATTACTCTACTGCAGTTAATACCGAAATTACAGAAGTTATCGCTGATAATAATTTAGGACTTATAAGACGTTATTATTATGAAGTTGATGAAGGTCCTTTCTCAACATACGTCAGAGGAAGAATTATTTCAGAGGATAAGACAGGCAAAAAAATCTCTGATGTTACCGTAACGGCAGGTTGGGAAAAATGGGTTGGCAGTGAGCTTACCGAAACTGTTTCAACCGAAAACCTTTGTGCTGAAGTTTATACGATAGACGGAATTTCAAATGATGTAGCTGTTGCATTGAAGTTCATTGACAAAGGCGAAGCTGTAACCACGAATCATTATTATGTCATTATGAATCCCGAAGCCGATTTAACTGCTGTTGAGGATTATAAAATTCCCGGTGCAGTTTACAATAACTTCTATATAGATATGGAAGGCGAATAAAAATGCAACACTCATTTTCTGCATTCGTTTTTTCGTTTGTTACTATTGTAATTTCTTGCAGCATCGGCATTCTGGCCTTTTTGAAAGCAATCGAGAACATAAAAGAAGATGTATCATGGTTAAAATTCGGATTAACATCTGCAATCTTTTTGTCGTTTACACTATTCTTTGCACTTTGCTTGATTGTCAGTTAAAAGTATAATTTTAAAAGCCGGCAGGCAACATCATTAAAGATGCTGTCTGTCGGCTTATTTCATTTGAAATCAACTGTTTCATAATCGCCTGCGCTTTCGACTTGTTCAAACCAGTTGCCATAGAAATCAACCCAATATCGGGCATGAACTCGGAAAGGCAGAATACCCAACGCGTCGTTTTGGTAATCATTGATATCAGGTATATCACGCATTGTTGTAATCGGAAAAACCTTGTGATAGACATTAATCATCTGATGGGCGGTCATTTGCGAGTTATCAAGCAAATAGTTCTGACCGAGATAAATCAGCATTCCGTCTTTAGCCTGAACTTTGATGCCTGAAACATAACCGTCAAAGAAATCATCGTAAAAGATTTCAAGAGGCTCGTTTTTCAGCATCTTGCCGTTTTCTTCTGATAAAATCAATACTGTATCAGAGTATTCATCCGTACCGTAACAAGGTAGGAATTCTCCCGTAGGCGGAATGAACTGGATATAATCTGAATAGTGTCCTTTGATATTTTCTTCATACTCAATCCAGACCATAAATCTGCTGTCAACAATGCCGTTTTCATTTCTCAGACCGATGGCGCAGTTGTAAGCGGCAAATTCAAAGCCGTTTCTGCCAAGGTCAACAGATTGGTTTACCAAAGGATAATAGTCGGGATTTTCAAACTCGGTTGCAGGAACCGAATTTTTAAATTTCTCTATCTCGCTTTCGGGCAGAGAATAAACAATCTTTTCGGGCACCCCGTAGGATAAAATGTTATTGCAGATGCGATCATACTCCGCCTCTGAAATGTTGCTGTCATCAATTGAATAAACCTCTGTTTCGGCTTTTTCCAGCGATACACCCAAATCGACCGCAAGTATCGGCAGAATTGTAACCAACAAAGCAAGAACAGCAGCAAGAGCTTTTTTCTTTGAAGATGTTTCTATCTGGTATTCGTGGTCATTCTGCCAAAGGCACTTTGAACTCATAACAAATGAAACAAGGTTCATAATTATTGAAATCAAAGCAAGCGGAATAATAATAAACGCTGCTTCGTCAGCTGAACCAAAATCCGTATTTTCAGATACTATCATTGCACAGTAAAGCCATATCAAATAAATCGGCGCAAGAACATTTGAGAAAACGGTAAAACCGTAAGGTATATTTTTCTTGTATTCCTCTTTGAACGGTGCGGTAAGGTCACGCAGACCGTAAAGAAGACAACACCATTTAACAACATTTGCTACACATGAAACAATATATAACAGATGCGGTATCCAGAAGATTTCCGAAGGAAGTGCAGGAGTTATTGCAAAGGCAATCTCTGTAAGTACGAATTCCACAAAACCGAAAGTCAAAGCTTTTTTCAGCTTGACGTTTGCTTTGCTCAGGCAAAACAGAGCCACAAGAAAAACAACCTGACCGATGTATTTTGTAATTTCACCCATATAGGGGAATATGTTAATCTGAAAGCTGATTAAACAAAAACCGAAAATCAGCAGATTCATCGCTTTTTTCATTGAGAGATTCGGATAATATGAATGAACCTGAGAAAGTCTGTACTTGATAACCGTTTTGTCGCCCAAATCGTTTATTGCGCTTTCGACCGCTTTTTCTTCCTCCATTCCTATCGCAAGATTTGTTTCATATTTGCACATCAGGTGGTCAAAAAGCTCATCACGCACATTCTGCCTTTCCTTTTTGGACATTATGCCCGAGCAAAGAAAGTCAAGTATTTCATCAAAATTATGCTCCTGCAAGCTTCGCACCTCCCAGAACCTTGCCCACGGCGGTTGAAAAGGTTTTCCACTCCTGTTCTCTGCCAGCAAGTTCTTCACGGCCCTTGGCAGTTATCTTATAATATTTGCGTTTTCTCCCTTCTGCCTCGCACCAATATGATTCAAGACTCTTTTCAGCCTCGAGTGAATGAAGAATCGGATAAAGTGTTCCTTCGTTGAGAGTGAACACCTCTTCGCTTTCCATTTCAATTGTTTTTATAATCTGATATCCGTACATATCACGCTTTGAAATTACGCTCAATACCAAAAGAGCTGTACTCCCCTTTGCAAGTTCCTTGCTGATTTTCATATAAAAAACTCCTATACATAGAATTACGATACATCGAGTATCTATGTATAGGATAACACGCTTATAAATCTTTGTCAATAGTTTCAGATAAAGCTCTGTTGTTTTCCGGATGTTCACATACTGCTATTAAAATCTATCGGCTGTCAGAAGCAGAACATATCATAAATACACATAAGCCCGTGATATCCCGGACACGGCTGAAAAAACAACCGTATCCGGGGAACTCACAGAGAAAGCTTATCTGCTGAAATAAGTCAGAAGAAACCTGATAATTCTTGTAAAGGAATCTGTTATAAACCTGACAAGCCAATCCGAGAATTCTTCACCGGCTCCAAGCTCGGTGATTTCAAAAGAGGTTGTAACAGAACCCGAATAGTTACCAATTCCTGAAATCACGGCGTTTGCAACCCCCTGATTCGTGTTGTTATAATAATAAACCGAGTAATCACTGCCTTCTTTAAGATATCGGCCGTTATCGGTAATTGTGAGTGAAGGCTCAACAGCTTTGCCGGTATATTTCTGCGGTCTGATATCCGCAACGTTCACTTTGGATATGTTCTTTGTAACGATTGTGAAATTTGCTTTGCTTGCAAGCATATCATACATACCCTTGCCCTGGACTTTAACAGTTGCAGTACCGACATTGACGTTATTGGAATAGCTGACGGTATAATCCGAATTCTTCTTAAGAGATGAACCTGAAAGAGTTACGGTTATTTCGGGCTTTATTGCATATCCCGTGTATACCTTGTTCGGTATCGCCGCAATAACAAAGGTGCTGACGGATATACCTCTTGCTGATGCATAGGCATATGCATAGGATTGCTCCGAACAGTAAATCGTAAGGTTATCGCAACCGAAAAATGCATCGTC
>CALAQQ010000160.1 GCA_937888485.1 uncultured Clostridia bacterium | reverse complement strand
GTGCGGGATGTTCAATCGGCGACCAGATGCATCCTCTTGGAGAAATGAACGAAGCGACCTACGGTCTTATCGGAAAGGCTTATTCTCTTGTTGAAGAAAAAGAACCCTGGCTTGACGGCGCATATAACATTGCCGATATTGCGGTGCTCAGCGCAGAAGCAATTACTGGTAACCGTGATGTGAAAGCTGATATAGGCGCAAACAGAATGCTTCTTGAAAACAATTGCCTCTATAATTTTGTTGATGAAACAATGGATTTCTCGGGTTATAAGATGCTGATTCTGCCCGATGTTTCAATTGTTTCGGATGAAACTGTTGAAAAAATCAAAGCGTATGTCAATAACGGAGGCAAGGTTATCGCAAGCGGTGAATCGATTGTTAAAAACGGCAGATTTACTCTTGATACGGGCGCAGAATATAAGGGTGAAAACGAATTCAATCCCACATATTTTGTTCCTTGCTTTGAAACCGTTAACGGCAAAACAGAATATCTCATGCGTTGCAATTCCTATAAGTTCGAAGCTGTTGACTGTGAAATTGAAGCATATATGCAGAATCCCTATTTTAACAGAACTCTCGAGCATTTCTGCTCCCATGCACATGCACCCAACAACCCCGAAGAAAGCTTCCCTGCGGTTGCAATAAAAGGAAACGTGGCATATATCGGATGGGATATTTTTACTGCATATGCTCTCCACGGACATCTTTGCTTCAAAGAAATTTTCACTCATGTTATGAACAAGATGACAGGCGATGAACTTACTGTTACCGCAGATATTCCTGACAGAGCCGTTGTTACATATATGCGTCAGGAAAAGGAGAAGAGAAATATTCTTCATCTTCTCTATGCGCATACAACCGTCAGAGGTGAAAAGACTGAGGTTATTGAAGATACAGTTCCGCTTTGTGACGTAAAATGTGCAATCAGATGCGATAAAAAGCCGTCGAAAGTTCAACTTGTTCCCGGCGGAGATGAACTTGAATTTGCTTATGAAAACGGCAGAACCGTATTTACCGTTCCGAAAGTAGATATTCATCAGATGGTTGTTATTGACGATTAATTCCTGAGGTGATATGATGTTTGCGAAAAATTATAACCAAGAAATAAAAATCGATTATAATCATGCAGATGGATTTAACAGATATCCTTCCGACCTTATGACAGAATATATCCAGTCAATGGAGGAAGGTCTTGATATTGAAAAATATAAGTCTCTTTTTGAGGCTGTTTCAGAGCTTGATAACGGTGAATATAAAACACGCATGAGCGATGTTATATATGAAATGGTTATCAATGCAAAAATGCAGAAAGACTATAAGTATACCGAGCCGAATGAATGGGAAGAAATCAAAAAGCTCAGAAAAACCCATGATTTTGATGCGGTTATGCCCGATGAAGAAACTCTCCGGAAAAAGCTTCTCGGTGCGTGGACGGGCAGGGCTGTCGGTTGTCTTCTCGGAAAACCTGTTGAAGGCATAAGAAGCAATGAACTCATTCCTCTTCTCAAAGAAACCGATAACTATCCCATGCACAGATATATTCTCAGCACGGATATAACAGATGAGGTTGCATCTCATTACAAATTCTTTTTGAAGAATAAACCCTATGCCGATACAGTTGACGGTATGCCTGTTGATGACGATACCAATTATGTTGTTCTTGCACAGAAAATAATTGATGATTACGGCAGAGATTTTGATTCCGATGACGTTGCAAAGGCATGGATGAAATATCAGTCGGTTTATTCATATTTCACCGCAGAAAGAATTGCTTATGTCAATTTCATAAACTGCATTGAGCCTCCCGCATCGGCTATGTACAAAAACGTTTGCCGAGAGTGGATAGGTGCGCAGATAAGAGGGGATTATTTCGGATACATCAACCCAGGTGAACCTGAGAATGCCGCAAAAATGGCATATACCGATGCGAGAATATCCCACGTTAAAAACGGAATTTACGGCGAAATGTTTGCTTCTGCCATGATTTCATGTGCTGCTGTAACCGATAATATCGAAGATATAATTCTTGGCGGTCTTGCACAGATTCCTGAATCTTCAAGACTTTATGAAGCAGTCATGAAGATTATTGACGGCTACAAAAACGGTTTCACGGTTGACGAATGCTTTGATTATATTCACGCCGCATATGATGAACATACCGACCACGGATGGTGCCATACAATATCCAATGCAATGATAGTTGCTGCCGCCCTTCTTTACGGTGAGGGCGATTTCGGGAAATCAATCTGCATTGCCGTCGGAATGGCATTTGATACCGATTGTAACGGTGCAACCGTAGGCTCGGTTCTCGGCATGAGAAACACAATAGACTGTATTGATGAATATTGGAAAAAACCGATTAACGGCAAAATCCATACTTCAATTTTCGGTGTCGGTACAGTTGATATCGAAAAAGCGGTTGACAGAACAATCGAACATATAAATCAGGCATGATTTTGTTGTTGTCAGCTATTGACGAAAAAGTAAAATATTGTTATAATTTATGCGAAAATTTTTGCAAGGAGTGATTCCAATGGCAAAGAGCATTCAGGATATCCTGAACATTATCAAAGAAAACGACATTAAAATGGTTGACTTCAAGATGGTTGACATCAACGGTCAGTACCGTCATGTTACAATTCCCGCAGAAAACTTCTCTGAAGATACAATGAAAAGCGGTATCGGATTTGATGCTTCAAACTATGGTTATGCTGTTGTTGAAAAGAGCGACATGGTATTTATTCCTGACCCCGATACAGCTGTTATTGACCCCTTCTGCGATATTGCAACCCTGTCAATGACAGGTAACGCTATGATTATCGATTCACCCGAAAACCGTCCTCTTGCTCAGTATCCCAGAAACATCATCAAGGCGGCTGTTGAATATATGAAGAACAGCGGTGTTGCCGATGAAATGAAGATTCTTCCCGAATTTGAGTTTTATCTTTTCGACGATGTCAGATGGAATGTTGACGGTAAACACATCGGTGCAACCGTAGATGCAAGCCAGTCATATTGGAATTCCAATACCGACGGTCTCGGCGTTGTTGTTGCAAAACAGAAGAACTATCATATTGCAAAGCCTTTTGATACTTCATATGAATGCCGCAGTGAAATGTGCATGCTTATGAAGGATGCAGGTATCGAAATCAACTATCATCATCCCGAAGTTGCAGCTTCCGGTCAGTATGAAATCGAACCCCAGCTCGGTGAAGTTGTTCATATGGCAGATGCTTCAATGATGATTAAATATATCATTCATAACACTGCTCTCAAGTACGGCAAGACTGCTACATTCATGCCCAAGCCCATTTACGGCGAAGCAGGAAGCGGTATGCACGTTCATATGCTTCTTTTCAAGGATGGCGAACCCGTATTCTCAGATGATAACGGATATTCACATCTGAGTGAAACAGCTCATTATTTCATGGGCGGTCTCCTCAAGCATATCGGTGCACTCTGCGCTATCACAAACCCCAGCACGAACTCGTTCAAACGTCTTATTCCCGGCTTTGAAGCTCCTGTTACAGTTGGTTATGCTACATCAAACAGAAGTGCGGTTATCCGTATTCCTGCTTATGCAAAGAGCCCCGACAAGAGAAGATTTGAGCTTCGCAACCCCGACGCAACCTGCAACCCCTATTTCTGCTATGCAGCTATCCTCATGGCAGGTCTTGACGGTGTTAAGAATAAGATTGACCCTCATGCAAACGGTTGGGGTCCCTATGACGTAAATCTTTATCATCTTCCCGAAGAAGAAAAGGCAAAGCTTCAGCATCTTCCCGTATGTCTCGAAGATGCACTTGATGCTCTTGAAGCAGATAATGCATTCCTTACAGAAGGCGGAGTATTCCCCGCAGAGCTTATTGCAAACTTCATCAAAACAAAGCGTGAAGAATGCCGTCAGCTTTCAGCAATTCCTCACCCTGCAGAATTCGATAAGTATTATAACCTTTAATAAATCACAAACCACGCCCGAAAGGACGTGGTTTGAATAATAACCCTATAAGGGT
>CALAQQ010000159.1 GCA_937888485.1 uncultured Clostridia bacterium | reverse complement strand
ACATCCAAAATACAAAACCCCGCACGTTTTAACATGGGTTTGTGGATTCTTGGTTATGATATGTGCATTATTTATGGACTTGAATATCTCTGCAGAATTATGTAATTTTGGAACATTTACTTCTTTTATAGTTATTTGTATTGCAGTTTTGATTCTAAGAAAAACAGAACCTAATAGAGAAAGACCCTTTAAAGTTCCTTTTTGCCCAATTTTCCCAATACTTGGGGTTTTGACTTGCTTGGCTCTGATGTATTGTAAATTTAGCGCAAAAGCTACTTCCGCAAAATACTTTGTAGTATGGCTTATAATTGGAATATTGATATATGCGCTATATAGCTATCGTGAAAAACGTATTCAAGGAGATTAATCTATTTTTAATTTATTGAGTTCCGTAAGATTTCTAAAATAGATTCTATATCCCCTTTTAAGGCATTTTCGTAGACGGAATCTATTTGTGAAGGTTCAAGTCTTTTGATTTCTTCTTCAAGACCCTTTTGAATCTGATTGTAATTGTCTGCCTGCCGGCTCATTTCATTTGACAGGTTGTCTATATATTCCAGAACCTGGTTTCTGTCAAAGCCACGGAAGGATTGTTTAAACAAGATATTTTCCATGATTTCCTCTTTGGGATTTTTCTCTTTCAAGAACCTACCCACGCCCGTTATCGTGCCGCCCGTACCGACTCCTGCAACGAAGATATCAACCCTGCCGTCGGTGTCGGACCATATTTCGGGGCCCGTTGTTTTATAGTGCGCCATGCAGTTTGCGGGATTGTCAAACTGTGCGGGGATAAAGCTGTCGGGAATTTCTTTTGCAAGCTCGTTTGCTTTTTCTATTGCGCCCGCCATACCCTTTGTGCCGTCAGTCAGCACAAGCTCTGCGCCGTAAGCGGAAAGAAGCTTTCTTCTCTCGATGCTCATTGTTTCAGGCATTGTGATTATAACCTTAAGACCCATCTGCGCTGCAACCGAGGCGATACCGATGCCCGTGTTGCCGCTGGTGGGTTCTATTATTACTGAATTTTTGTTGATTTTTCCTTCGTCCCAAGCAGAGCGGAGCATTTCAAATCCGACTCTGTCTTTCGCACTGCCTGCGGGATTTCTGTATTCGAGTTTTGCGAGAATATTTGCGTTGACACCCGATTTTTCCGAATATGCGCCGAATTTAACGATAGGAGTATTGCCGATGGTTTCGGCGGCATTGTTATATATTTTCATAATTATCACCTGATTAATTATATCAAAAACGCAGTATACCCGTCAATGAAATATATGTTAATTTATTTTGTTAATGTTGCCCAAAATCAACCCTTTATTTTTTACACTTATAAATTATAATTTATTGTTGCATTAAAGTGATAAAGAGTTATAATAAAGATGAATGCGGTTATCCGCAAATCTCGCTACATAAAGGAGAAAATTAATATGGCAGATAAGGTAAAGATAGGCATAATCGGATGCGGCGGCATCGCAAACGGAAAGCATCTCCGCGCAATTTCAAGCGTTGATTTCCTTGAACCCGTTGCATTTTGCGACATTATTGAAGAAAGAGCTGTTGAAACAGCTAAAAAATACGGCGGTGAAAACGCCAAGGTTTATACCGATTACAAAGAGCTTCTCAAGGATGAGAGCATTGTTGCGGTTCATGTTTGTACTCCCAACAAGTCCCACAGCATGATTTCAATCGATGCTATGGAAGCAGGCAAGCACGTTCTCTGCGAAAAGCCTATGGCTAAAACGTATGCGGAAGCAAAAGCTATGTATGAAGCATCCGTAAGAACGGGCAAGGTTCTTTCCATCGGTTATCAGTCACGCTGGAGAGGCGATTCCCTCTATCTCAAGGAATGCTGCGAAAACGATGAGTTCGGTGAAATCTACTATGCAAGAGCTCTTGCACTTCGCAGAAGAGCTGTTCCCACATGGGGCGTATTCCTTAACGAAGAAGAGCAGGGCGGCGGTCCGCTTATCGACATCGGAACTCATGCTCTCGACCTCACCCTCTGGATGATGAATAACTACAAGCCCAAGATGGTTGTAGGCACAAAATATAAGAAACTCGGCGATCAGAAGAGAACAGCCAACGCATGGGGCGACTGGGATCCCGAAAAATATACCGTTGAAGATTCCGCATTCGGTTTTGTTGTTATGGAAAACGGCGCAACAATCAGCGTTGAATCCGCATGGGCTCTCAATATAGCAGACCCCTGCGAAGCATCAACTCTTATCGCAGGCGTTAAGGGCGGCGCAGATATGCTCGGCGACGACCTTCGCATCAACTATGTAAAGAACGGCAGACAGGTTATCGAAACTCCCAACTTCGATGCAGGCGGCGTTGCATTCTATGACGGTGCAAGCGACAGACCCGAAGAGCTCGAATGCCGTGCATTCTATGATGCAGTTCTCAACGGTGCAGAGCTTCGCACAAAGCCCGAGCAGGCAATGGTTGTTACTCAGATTCTTGAAGCAATCTATGAGTCGGCTAACACAGGCAAACCCGTTTATATCAATAACGACTAAGAGGTAAACATATGAAACTTGCAGTTCAGGTCTATTCCGTAAGAGACCATATAAACGACAGCGAAACCCTTCTCAAGGCTCTTGAGGAAATCAAGAAAATCGGTTATGACGGCGTTGAATTCGCAGGATATTTCAATACAGACGCCGCAACAATCAAGGCAAAGCTTGACGAGGTCGGACTTGTTTGCGTCGGCTCACACATGGGTCTTGATGACTTTAAGGAAGATAAGCTTGAAGCAACAATCGAATTTGCAAACACTCTCGGCACAAAGGCAATCGGCGTTGGCGGTGCACCCCATTCAACAATGGAAGAAGCTGTCAACACGGGCGATGTGCTCGGCGCTGCAGAAAAATATGCCATGGATAAATATGGCATAAAGGTTTATTATCATAACCATTGCGAAGAATTCGTTGCTCTTGAAAACGGTCTTCTTCCCATCGATGTTATCGGTGACAGATGTTCTCTTGAAATCGATACATACTGGAGCTTCCATGCAGGCGAGGATAACTATAAACTCCTCACCGAAAAGAAGGATAACATTGTTCTTCTTCACGTCAAAGACGGTATCGACGGCAAGCCCATGGCACTCGGCGAAGGCAACAATGACCTTGCAACGGTTGTCAAGGCTGCAAAGGATATCGGCATGGAATGGCTTGTCGTTGAAAACGATGACCCCGTACCCACAGGCTTTGAGGATATCACAAGAAGCATTAAATATCTCAAGAGCATAATCTAAAGGAGAAATACTATGAAACTTGGTGTATTCACAACGCTTCTTTCAAATCTTTCGCTTGAAGAGGCACTCAAATATTTCACATCTCTCGGCATTGAAATGGTTGAAATCGGCTGCGGCGGATATCCCGGCAACGCTCATGCAGACCCCGAAATCCTTCTTAATGACGAAGCAAAGCTTGAAGAATTCAAGGCTCTCATCAAGAAGTACGGCGTTGAAATCAGCGCACTTTCATGCCACGGCAACCCCGTGCATCCCAACAAGGAAATCGCCGCAGACTACGACAAGACAATCAGAAACACAATTCTTCTTGCCGAAAAACTCGGTCTGCATCAGATTAACACATTCTCGGGCTGCCCCGGTGACTGCGAAACCGCAAAATATCCCAACTGGGTAACCTGCCCCTGGCCCAACGATTTCGGCGAAATCCTTGACTGGCAGTGGAACGAAGTTCTTATTCCCTATTGGAAAGATCTTGTTGAATTCGCAAAGGCTCATGGCGTTAACAAAATCGCCCTTGAGCTTCACCCCGGTTTCTGTGTTTATAACACCGAGTCGCTCCTCCGTCTCCGTGAGGCAGTAGGCCCTGAAATCGGCGCAAATTTTGACCCCAGCCATCTTATCTGGCAGGGCATGGATCCCGTTGCATGCATTCGTAAGCTCGGCGATGCAATCTTCCATTTCCACGCAAAGGATACGAAGATTGATAAATACAACACCGCAGTTAACGGCGTTCTTGATAACAAGCCCTACGGTGACGAAATCAACCGTTCATGGATTTTCCGTACCATCGGTTACGGCAACGACAATGCATATTGGAAAGATATCATCTCCAATCTTCGCATGGTTGGTTATGACTATGCAATCAGCATTGAGCATGAGGATTCACTCATGAGCCAGAATGAAGGTCTTTCAAAGGCTGTTTCATTCCTCAAGAATATCATTCTCACCGAATCAACAGGTGAGATGTGGTGGGTCTGATTTTTCGCCAATAATGCATCAATCCGCCTTGAAATATCCGCATATTCCT
This sequence comes from uncultured Clostridia bacterium, assembly GCA_937888485.1. Taxonomy (GTDB): domain Bacteria; phylum Bacillota; class Clostridia; order Oscillospirales; family Acutalibacteraceae; genus CAG-177. Next base: position 2,246 of record CALAQQ010000159.1, on the reverse strand, counting down.
TCGGCGGATTTCTTTGTCTTGACAAAAAATCTGCTATTAACTGTATATTAATATTAAATTATTTATTTCTATCTATCTAAGGAAGCGATACCATGATTAACAATAAATTCGGTTGTGCCGTTATCGGCTACGGCGGAATGGGCGGCTGGCATGCCCGCAAAATCAAGGAGGAAATGGGCGAATTTGCCGAAGTTCTTGGTGTTTTCGACATCAACCCCGACAGAAAAAAGGTTGCCGATGAAAAAGGTTTTCATTTCTATTCATCAAGAGAAGAACTGTTCTCCGATGAACGAATCGACCTTGTAACAATCGCAACTCCCAACGATGTTCACAAGGAAATTGCCATTGATGCCATGCGCCACGGCAAAAACGTTATCAGCGAAAAACCCGTTACCCTCTGCTCCGCAGACCTTGAAGAAATGATAGCCTGCGCAAAAGAAACAGGCAAGCTTTTCACCGTTCATCAGAACAGACGCTGGGATGAGGATTATCTCACCATGAAAAAGCTCCTCGATGAGAATACTCTCGGCAGAGTTTTTCGCATTGAATCCCGTGTTCAGGGTTCAAGAGGCGTTCCGGGTGACTGGAGAAATCAGCCTCAGCACGGCGGCGGTATGGTTTTTGATTGGGGCATTCACCTGCTTGACCAGGCTCTTATGATGACTCTCCCCCGAAAGCTCAAGACGGTCTATGCGGAGCTTACCAACGTCACCAACGAAAACTGCGATGACGGTTTCCGCACAACGCTGATTTTTGACGACGGTCTTTCGTTCTATGTTGAAGTTACAACCAGTAACTTTATTGAGCTTCCTCTCTGGTATATGCTCGGTGAAAACGGAACTTCGGTTATTACCGATTGGGAATGCAACGGCAAAACCGTTATGGTATCCGACTGGGAAAACAGAGATGCCGTTCCCATCGTTGCAGGTGCAGGTATAACAAAGACCATGGCACCCAGAACAGATGACACAATCGAAACATATCCGCTTCCTGTTCAGAAGGCTGACTGGGGCGAATACTACAAGAACATCTTCGCTCATCTTCGCGGTGAGTGCGATGCTATTGTTACCCACGATCAGCAGCGCAGACTCATGCGCCTTGTTGAAGCGATTTTCGAATCGGGCAAAACAAACAAGGTCGTTGAGTTCAATGATATAATATAAAATCAAGGCTTGTATGAGGTTGAATCTCATACAAGCCTTTTTGCTGATAATCTTATTATTCAATAATTCCTAAAAACTCATAAAGCCTAATCTGTGATTGGTGCAAGGGGTCAAATGCGTGAACCTGTCTTGTGTCCTTTGTTGTTGGAATTATAAAAGTCAGGTATTCGGGGGAATATAACATTGTCAGATTGTTATCAAAATAATAATATTCGATTTCATAAACAGCGCCTTCTTTATAGATTGACTTAATAAAAATCTCATCGCCTGTCTGATATTCAAGAGTTATGATTGCGAGTGCGTTTTCTTCAAAATATTCTGCATCGTAATCAACTCCGATATCGCCGAGTGCTTCAAATGATTCATAGTCCTTGATTATGACTGAATCGCGGACATAATCATCTGAAATCTTTTTGTCAATGATTGTTATGCCGTCACTGTTTGGATCAATATACTCTTTGCCTCCGAAAAGACCGGGGAATGTTCCCGAAAGAAAAACAACAACGGACATAACTGCTGATATCAGTTTGAGAAAAATTGCGGTCATAATGCTTCCTCCTTAATTTGTTTTGTGATATAATTATAGCATAAAAAACACAAAAATCAATACTGATAACTAAAAATTTAGTTATAGATATCTGTTAAACTTTAGCTATTACTATCAAAATATAGTTGAGGTGACAGTAATGAGTGTTGATTTTGGTTTGATAGGTTCACGGATAAAAGCTGAAAGAAAGGCTGCGGGCAAAACCCAGGAATGGCTTGCGGAAAAGCTTGATGTGAGTGTTGGATATATAAGTCAGGTCGAAAGAGGAATAACAAAAATCAGTCTTGAAACTCTTGCGGAGATTTGTGACATTCTTGGAAGCGACATAGCTTTTTTGGTGTCGGGCTCGGCAAAATCGCAGAGCGGTTATTTACAGAATGAGTTTTCCGAAAAATTTTCAACTTTGTCTGAAAGAGATAAGTATCTTATACTCGAACTTATGAATTCAATGAACAAAAAATGATGTTAAAACGCCGTCGGATTGGGGTACCCTCCATAAGGAAGTTACCCCAAGGCGGCTCTTGCAGTAAAATTTA
>CALAQQ010000158.1 GCA_937888485.1 uncultured Clostridia bacterium | reverse complement strand
ACCCGAGATATGCTCTCTATAAATCGGATTATGAGGTTGTTTGCGCAAACAAGGCCAACGAAGAAAGAACGGAGATTGTCACGGTTGCAGGCAAATGCTGTGAAAGCGGCGATCTTATTCAGGAGAATACAAAGCTCCAGAAGGTTCAGCCCGGTGATATCCTTGCGGTTCTTTCAACGGGTGCATATAACTACTCAATGGCGTCAAATTATAACAGAATTCCCAAGCCTCCCGTTGTTATGATTAAAGACGGTGAAGCAAGACTGGTTGTTAAAAGAGAAACTTATGAAGATGTTGCAGTATGTGACATCTGATTTCGTGGAATAATAAATAAAAAATTAGGAAGTGACACAATGCCTCAGATAAAAAATATAGCTGAGCAGGTGCGTTTTGTTTCGGTTGAAACAGACAGTTTTAAAACAGGCAGAATAACCGTTTCCATGGCTCTTCCCATGGACGAAAAAATGGCAGCAAATTCACTCCTCATATATCTTCTAAAGCGTTCATGCAAGGAATATCCCGATTTTTCGCTTCTCAACGGAAAACTTGATGAGCTTTACGGTGCAAGTCTTTCTGCAAGCGTAACAAAAATCGGTGAATCACAGGTGCTTTCTCTTTCACTCACTTGCCTTGATGACCGTTTTGCTCTTACTGATGAAAGCATTGCAGAGCAGTGCGCAGAGCTTCTTGCCGGAATGATATTCAGTCCCAACTGCAAAAGCGGAAGTTTCGGCTCGGATAATCTCAATGCCGAAAAAAGACTTCTTATTCAGCGCATAGAAGAAGAACTCAACGATAAGCGCACCTATGCTTTCCATAAATGTATTGAATATATGTGTGCAAACGAGGCATACGGCAAGGATAAATACGGCACAATCGAAGAAATCAAGAACGTGAAAATGGCTGATGTTTATTCTGCATGGAAAAACATGCTTTCAACTGCCGTTTTCCAGATTACGGTTGTCGGAAGCGTGTCGGACAAAATTGCTGATATTTTTACAAAGAAATTCGAAAAAATCGAAAGAAACCCAGTAAAACCTGAAACGGTATTCATAAAAAGAGGCAGACATTTCAACAGATATGAGGAAACCTATCCCGTAAACCAGGGCAAGCTTGTTATCGGTTTCAGAGCCGGTATGGAAAACAGCAGGGATAATATCGATGCAATAACCGTTATGAATGATATTTTCGGAATGGGCACTTACTCCAAGCTTTTCATGAATGTACGTGAAAAACTCAGCCTTGCCTATTATTGCTGGTCAAAACTTGTTGCGAGCAAAGGTATCGTGCTTGTTGAAGGCGGAATAGATACCGATAAGGAAAAGAAGGTTTCTGCCGAAATACTGAGTCAGCTTAACGATTTGAGAAACGGTAAAACTGACCCCGAGGTGCTTGAATCCTCAAAGCGTTCACTTAAAGAAAGATATACCCTCACAACTCCTGAGAGTATCTGCGCATGGTATTCCGCACAGATTCTTGAAGAAGAAATCGTTACCCCCGAAAACAGAGCAGAGGGTGTTGAAAAAATAACAATGGAACAGGTCTGTGAAGCAGCAAAGAAGCTTTCCATTGACACAATATTTATGCTCAAAGCTCAGGAGGAGGCAGACAATGAAGATTAAGCAGCTTACAAATGAAAAGCTCGGTGAAACAGTATTTTCTGCCGTTCATCCTTCGGGTCTTGAAATCAGAGTTATGCCCAAAAAGGGTTATACCTCCGCTTATGCCGTTTTCGGAGTTAAATACGGCTCAATTGATACCGCGGTGCAGAATGATAACGGAGAATTTGAAACAATTCCCGAAGGCACTGCTCATTTCCTTGAACACAAGCTTTTTGAAAGCGAAGACCTCAACGCTTTTGAACGATTTGCAAAAACGGGTGCAAGCGCAAATGCTTACACAAGCTTTGAAAAAACGGCATATCTTTTCAAAGGCTCGGAAAATATAGAGGAATCGCTTGAAATCCTTCTTGATTTTGTTCGCAATCCCTATTTCACTCAGGAAACGGTTGAAAAAGAGCAGGGGATTATCGGTCAGGAAATCAGAATGTATCAGGATTTGCCCGACTGGCAGGTTATGTTCAATCTCCTCAAAGCTCTCTATGCATCCCACCCCGTAAGAATAGATATCGCAGGCACACAGGATTCAATTGCAAAAATTGATGCTGATCTGCTTTACAGACTTTATAAAAATTTCTATAATCCCGCAAACATGGTGCTTTGTGTTGTCGGTGCAATCGAACCGCAGACTGTTTTTGAAATTGTTGAAAAGAATATCAAGGAGACCGACGGCAGGAAAATTGAAAGAAAATTCGAAAAAGAGAGCGCAAAGCCTGTAAAGGATTATGTTGAAGAAAAGCTCTCCGTTGCCTGCAAGCAGTTTCTTCTCGGCTTCAAAGAGGATATTTCCGAGCCTCTTCTTTCGCTTGAAGATGAACTTGCTTCCCAGATTATGCTTGAAGCAATCGCAGGTAAATCATCGCCCCTTTATAAAAGACTTCTCGATGAAGAGCTTATCGACCTCGGCTTCGGGACAGAGCTTTTCAACGGCTACGGTTTTTCGTGCGTCATGATGGGCGGAACAAGTGCCGACCCCGACAAAACCGCTTCAATTCTCCGTGAGGAAATCGGAAGAATGCAGAAAGAGGGTATTGACCCCGTTGCATTTGAAAGAGCAAAGCGCAAAACCTACGGCAGAATGGTTATGGGTTATAATGATATTGATGACACGGCAAATCTTCTGATGAATCTTTATTTCAACGGCTATGAACCCTTCGCGGAGCTTGAAGCCTGCAAGAGCATAACCCTTGAAAAAGCTCAGGAAAGGCTTGCTGTTCTTAAGGAAGATGCATCAGCTCTTTCTGTTATCAGTCCCATTGAATAAGGGAGGAATAATAAATGTCCGATTATACGATAGTATATTTCAAAGGAATTGAAAAAGGCTTTGAAGTGCCGAGCACTCTTGCCGATTTTTCGATTTTCGGAATTGACGTCAACATCAAGTTTTACGGCGCAATCATAGCTTTCGGATTTCTGCTTGCCGTTCTTTTCGGCGGCAGAATGGCTTATAAATGGAAGATGAGCCTTGATAAAATGGTCGACGTGCTCATTTACGGAACGCTTGCGGGAATTGTCGGTGCAAGACTTTACTACGTTTTCTCAAAATGGGATTATTACGGTGAGCATCTTTCCGAAATACCGCAGATATGGAACGGCGGCCTTGCCATTTACGGCGGAATTATCGGCGGCGTTCTGGCGGCATATGTGGTATGTAAAGTCCGCAAGATGAATTTCTGGAATCTGTTTGATATTGCTTCGATGAGCCTTCTCATCGGTCAGGGTATCGGAAGATGGGGCAACTTCACAAACCAGGAAGCTTTCGGTATTAACACCGAAATGCCATGGGGTATGTGGAGCGAAAAAATTGCTTCGGACATAATCAGAAATCAGGCTCTCCATGCAGAAAAAGGTTTTTATGTTGACCCCGAAAAATTTGTGCACCCGACCTTCCTCTATGAGTCTATATGGTGTCTTTTAGGTGTACTTGTTCTCTATATAATCTGCTGCAAGGCAAGAAAATTCAGCGGACAGATTGCTCTCTGCTACGGTATCTGGTATGGTGTTGAAAGAACCGTTGTTGAGGGTCTCAGAACAGACAGCCTCTATATTGCGGGCACAACAATCCGTGTTTCCCAGGCTCTTTCATTGGCAATTGCGGTAGTCTGTGCAGTTCTGCTTGTTGTTCTTCTCATAAAATTCACGAAGAATCCAAAACCCATCGATGGCGTTGATTTCTTCCTTGAAGAAGAACTGAAGAAAGAGGCTGAGGCAAAAAAGAATGCCGAAAAAGAAGAAACAGAAGCTGTTTATAATAATGTAATTAAGGAGGATGAGTCCGATGGCAAAGATATTTGACGGCAAGGCTGTAAGAGAATATAATCTCGATAAAATTGCAGAGCAGGTTTCCGTACTTAAGGAAAAGGGCGTTTTACCCACTCTCGCAGTTATTATTGTCGGAAGCGACCCTGCAAGCCGCATTTATGTTAACAACAAAAAAGCCGCTTGTGAAAGAACGGGTATGCGTTCGCTTGAATATGCTCTCCCCGAAGAAACAACAACCGAAGAATTGCTTGAGCTTATTGATAAACTCAACGCTGACAAGGAAGTCAACGGCATACTCTGCCAGCTTCCCGTTCCAAAACATATTGATAAGAACGCAGTTCTTGAAAGAATACTTCCCGAAAAGGATGTGGACTGTTTCCATCCCGAAAACGTCGGCAGACTTTCAATCGGAAACGGTGAACTTGTACCATGCACACCTATGGGCATGGTGAAGCTCCTTGAATATGAGAACATAGACCCCACAGGAAAGCATTGTGTTATCATTGGAAGAAGCGATATTGTCGGTAAACCCATGGCAATGCTCATGCTTGCAAGAAATGCAACCGTTTCAATCTGCCATTCAAAAACAGTCAATCTTTCTGAAATAACAAAGCAGGCAGATATTCTTGTTGCCGCAGTCGGCATTGCAAAATTCGTTAAAGCAGATATGGTGAAGGAAGGCGCAATTGTTCTCGATGTCGGCATGGACAGAGATGAAAACGGCAAGCTTTGCGGAGATGTTGATTTTGATGAAGTTAAAGAAAAAGCATCGTTCATAACTCCCGTACCCGGTGGCGTAGGTCCCATGACAATTGCAATGCTCATGAGAAACACTCTTACAGCCGCAAAAATGCAGAATAATTTGGTGCTCGACTAACTCTCATGCAAATCCATGATTCAGGTGACAAACCAACAGGTTATGGTTGCTTAATTGAGGGGGTTATTATGAAAGAGTTATTATTAATAATAGTAAGTGCTATACCACTAACAGCATTATTTTTGGCAGTTTATAAACTTATTGTTAAAAAGAAGCAAAACAAATCAATTTTAGCAAACATAATTTTAATCGCTTTTCTTTCTTTATTTGTTTTGTTCCCGGCAATAAGCTTATTCATAGACGGTTTGCTCTTTTTTATGGTGATAATCACAGAGTATTATATATTATCCATTCTGATTCCTTTGAGTACCTTTATTCTTTTAGTTTTATTGGTTGTGAAAAAAGCAAAGTTAAACCCTACAAAAAGAAAAACAGTTGTGAGTATTATTTTTATATTACTACTAACTGTCATGGTTTGCTTTGGTATATTTTCCGGTGTTTTTATTGATGCTATGAACTGGATTATTGGAGGACCAACTATTTAATAAACCCCAAGTCCAATTATGCATAGGCCCGATGACAATTGCAATGTTTATGAGAAATACTCTTACAGCCGCAAAAATGCAGAATAATTTATAAGGAGATATATAAAATATGGAAAGAAAACTTTACAGAAGCAGAACTGACAAAAAGCTTTTCGGCGTACTCGGCGGATTGGCAAAATATTTCAACATAGATGCAACAATTCTCAGAATTATCTATGTTCTTCTTTCCCTTTTTGTGCTTGGAAGTCCCATTATTATTTATCTTATTGTTGCTCTCATTATCCCCGAAGAATCCGAAAACACAGAATATCAGCAGGTAAATTACGAACCCGTTGATAAAAACTGATTTTTCTTGAAAAATATTAAAAAAAGATTTGACAACACTTGATTGTTGTGCTATAATCTTTCATGCCGCATATTCGGGGCGGGTGAGTTATGCCCAAAAACGGATTTATCCGTGCCTCAGGTAACCCAGTTATAAGTGTTACGAGAATAGCGAGTCTATAAGAAAAGGAATGAATTCCGATGTACGCAATTATTGAAACAGGCGGCAAGCAGTACAAGGTTGAAGCCGGCGATGTTATCTACATCGAAAAGCTTGGCGCAGAAGAAGCAAGCGAATACACCTTTGATAAGGTTATCGCTGTCGGAACCGATGACGGTATCACCGTTGGTGCTCCCTATGTTAAGGGCGCAAGCGTTTCCGCAAAGATTGTCAAGAACGGTAAGGCAAAGAAAGTTATCGTTATGACCTACAAGCCCAAGAAGAACTCCAAGAGAAAGATGGGCCACAGACAGCCTTACACTAAGGTTGAAATCTCTGCTATCAACGCATAAGTGCTTTTCCCATGATCAGGGTAAAGTTCTTAGTCGGTAACAGACAGCTTGCAGGGTTTGAAATCAGAGGGCATGCGGATTTCGCCGATATCGGTGAAGATATAGTCTGCGCTTCGGTATCATCGGCGGCATTTATGGCGGCGAACACAGTAACCGAAATCATCGGCGCAAAAGCCGATGCAAATGCAGATAACGGTGCAATGTCATTGATGATATATGAACCTTGCGAAAGAACCGAAACGGTTCTCAAGGGACTGGAGCTCCATTTAACCGAGCTTTCAAAACAGTATCCCGACAACATCAAAATTATCTACGGAGGTGTAAAGAATGCTTAAGATAAACATTCAGCTTTTCGCTCATAAGAAAGGTATGGGTTCAACCCGTAACGGCCGTGACTCAGAATCAAAGAGACTCGGCGCAAAGAGAGCTGACGGTCAGTTCGTTCTTGCAGGTAACATCCTTGTAAGACAGAGAGGTACTCACATCCATCCCGGCAACAACGTTGGTAAGGGTTCAGACGATACTCTCTTCGCACTTATTGACGGTACAGTTAAGTTCGAGCGTATGGGCAAAGACCGCAAGAAGGTCAGCGTTTACGCAGTTGAGCAGTAATTTACAGTAAAAATCAAGGACACAGTCAATGGCTGTGTCCTTTTATTTGTTATTGGGATATTTTTCAGGGTTGTCAGTTAACCCCAAAATATAATCAGTGGATGTATCAAAATATTTTGCGAGTTTAACGAGTGTTTCTATCGGGATTTGTCTTTGCCCTGTTTCATATTGCGAATAAGTGTTTTGTTTGATATTCAGATACTCGGAAAGAGTTTTTTGCGTTATATCATTATCTTCTCTGATATCTTTTAATCTCATAAAAACCCCCTCCTTAATATTACTATTATATAAATCTCAAAACAAGATATTGACCGATATCTCAAAATGTGATATAATTTCAAAGAAAAAAGAAGTTTATTTAGGAGAAATTACAGTTGTTTTTGTTAGTGTATTAACAAAAAATAAGGTCTTTTCCTTGAAATGTAAACCCGACTTTACTGTTATTTTTTGTCGATGTAAATCAGAGTTGATAGAAAATCGGCATCTGTTTTGCTATAATTAAACGGGCAATGCAAAAATTTAATTAAATAAGGGAGGACAAATTATGAAAAAAACATTGCTTCGAATCATTTCTGTTATCATGGCATTTATGGTCGTTTTCGGCTCATTCTCGCTTTCCGTAAGTGCGGATGACGGTGGAAATTCTGTCAAGATCTGTGGTAATACTCTCAACGAAAGCGGCTATTGGCGTATTAACCGTAACCATGAATTCGTTGAAGGCAGCGAAAGATTTTATGACATCGCTTACGATGTTGAAACCAATACCGTTACTCTTAATGACGCAGAACTCTTTACTGTTTACGGTGTGTATGGTGAATACAATAATTTAACACATGCATCAGCTATTGAATCTGCTTCTGATTTGAACGTAAAGCTTATCGGTGAGAACAAAATAGATTTCCTGAATACATCACCGCAGGGAACATACGGAATATTTGCTTATAACAGAGATTCTGATATAACTGTTTACGGTGACGGCATTCTTACAATCGATGATTATATTTATGATGATGTCCGTCTGATTTATGCTTACGGCAAAGTTACAATTAAGGATACTCAGATTAATGTGTCAGTTAAAGACAGTGGCGTCAGAGCTTATGTCTTTTCCGCCAGTGAAGTTGAAATTAACAATTCGGATGTTGATATAAATTTTGACAATGTCTATATTTCGTGCGGAATTTATATAAGTTATAACGAAGGCGTTGCAGATATTAACAATTCCGATGTTAAAATTAAAGGAACCTCGTGCAATTCAATGTGCGGTATCTATTCCAATGATACAAATATAAAAAACAGCACGGTAAATATTAATATCAATGATTGGTCGGAAGATCCGAATTATTTCCCCAACGGCAGTAATTACGGCATCAGTACTGCATATCTTGATGTTGAAAACAGTAATGTAACATCGGAATTAATATGTAAATGGACAGTCAAGAAAAACGGTGCATGCAGCTTTGGCGCACTTACGGTTAACGGTGAACCTTATGCAATGCCGTACGGCTTTTCGGCTGCAAGAAACTTTTGTATCAACGGCAAGGATGTTCGTTATTCGGCGATCTATCTGAATTCCGGAACAAGTGTTTATAATCCGATTCAAAATGAAGATGGCGGATATTTCACCGTTGTTGACGGCGATATTAAAGACTGTTCGTCAACTGCGGACTGGAACATTCACTATGACAAAAACACCAATACGCTCACCTTGAGAAACGCAAATCTTAAATATATGCTTCGCAATATGGGCTATGCAAATATAGTTCTTGAGGGCGAAAATTCAATTGTTGTAGATTCAGGTTATGCAATGGGTGGCGACTGCCCGCATAATTTTTCAGGCAACGGAACGCTTACTCTTATTTCAAACGATGCATGTTATAAATTCCTGAACGGTAATCTTGAGTTTGATGAAAATGCTGTTGTAACTGCAAGCACAAGTGCGGACGGTGCCGATGCTGCAGCTTTTGATGCAGATAACGCTGAAAGCTATAAATGGATGAAAATTACGGTAACACCCGAAGAGGAAGAAAAGGAATTGAACTTCTTTGAAAAAATAATTCAGTTTTTCAAAAATCTCTTTGATAAAATTTTTTCAATGTTTTCATAAACAAAATCCGCTATGCATTTCGCATAGCGGATTTTTTATGTTTTGTCTGCCCATATATCAAGCTTTTCAATACGGAGGTTTTTGCAGATCTCAAATGCTTTTGAGAATAAAACTGTTTGAATAAAATCTCCGTAGTTTTCATGCCATGAGGAGGTCAGCGTTTTTTTAATGTTTTCATCAATGTTATAAATTATGTCGGTGTGAACCTGTATCGGTTCATCATTGCCGTTGGAAAACTGTCTGACAAGGGAAAAGAGCAGCATGGGTTTGCTATTGTATGTAATAGGAGTGGTTTCAAATAAAAACATTTCATCTTCTCCGTTGATTTTTAGTCGGCACATCTGACTGAACGTATCAACAATTGTAAGAAGAGTCATATTTTTGTTGATATTGGTTTCAAGAAAATTGAGTGTTTTCATAAAAACTCCCGATAAGAATTATTTTGTAAATATCATGTTTTTATTTTTAAGATTCTACCTCATCCGTCACTGCAGCGACGGATGAGGTGATTGCGAAGTGAATTTATTTCAGCACCTCTTTAAGATACATACCCGTATATGACTTTTTGCATTTTGCAACCTCTTCGGGCGTTCCTTGTGCAACGATTTTGCCGCCGCCGTTGCCGCCCTCAGGTCCGAGGTCGATGATATGGTCGGCAACCTTTATAACATCAAGATTATGCTCGATAACAATAACTGTATTGCCCTTATCAACAAACTTTTGCAAAACTTCAATCAGTCTGTGAACATCGGCTGTGTGTAGTCCCGTTGTCGGCTCGTCAAGAATGTAAACCGTCTTGCCTGTTGACTGCCTTGCAAGCTCGGTTGCAAGCTTGACTCTCTGCGCTTCACCGCCCGAAAGAGTTGTTGCAGGTTGTCCGATTTTGATATATCCCAGTCCGACATCATAAAGAGTTTTTATTTTACGGTGGATTTTCGGTATGCTTTCAAAGAAGTTCATGCCTTCCTCAACCGTCATATCAAGTATATCGGCGATATTCTTGCCTTTATAATGTACCTCAAGTGTTTCTCGGTTATATCTCTTACCCTTACAAACTTCGCAAGGCACATAGATATCGCTCATGAAGTGCATTTCGATTTTGACAATACCGTCACCCTGACATGCTTCACATCGACCGCCTTTGACATTGAATGAAAAACGGTTTGCCTTGTAGCCTTTCTTCTTCGAGTCAACCGTTGAAGCAAAAAGCTCTCTGATATCATTGAAAACTCCCGTATAGGTTGCGGGATTTGAACGGGGAGTTCTGCCGATAGGTGACTGGTCGATGTCGATAACTTTATCAAGATATTCTGTTCCCGTGATTTTATCATGGTCACCGGGAACTTTTTTTGCACCGTTAAGATGAGTTACAAGATATTTTTTCAGAATTTCGTTGACGAGAGATGATTTTCCCGAACCCGAAACACCCGTTACACTGATGAACTTTCCGAGAGGAAATTCGACATCGATATTTTTGAGATTATTTTCTTTTGCACCGTGAACCGTAAGCGATTTTCCGTTTCCTTCTCTGCGTTTTTCGGGAACGGGAATGAATTTCTTGCCGCTTAAATACTGTCCTGTAATTGAGTTTTCGCAGTTTTTGATATCATCAACACTTCCGCAGCAAACAATTTCGCCGCCATGAATGCCTGCACCGGGTCCGACGTCAACTATATAATCTGCCGCTTCCATTGTTTCTTCGTCGTGTTCAACAACGATAAGGGTATTACCGATATCGCGCAGATGGCGGAGCGTGTTGAGAAGTTTTGCGTTATCACGCTGGTGTAGTCCGATGCTCGGTTCATCGAGAATATATAAAACACCCATGAGAGATGAACCAATCTGAGTTGCAAGGCGTATTCTCTGTGCCTCACCGCCGGAAAGAGTTGCCGACGGTCTTGAAAGAGAAAGATAGTCAAGACCGACACTTGAAAGAAATTCAAGCCTGCCTTTGATTTCTTTTATAATTTGTTCGCCAATCATCTCGTCTCTTTCACGGAGTTTGAGATTGCTCAGAAAATCGATTTCTTCTCCGATGGATTTGTTTGTGAATTCATCGATGTTAATTCCGCCGACTGTGACAGCAAGAGATTCTTTTTTGAGTCTTGCACCGCCGCATTCGGGACATTTCACCGAAGACATGTAGCTCTCAATTTCAGTTCTTGACCATTCACTTGTGGTTTCTTTGTAGCGTCTTTCAAGGTTGTTGACAATACCCTCAAAATCAGTCATATATGTGCCGCTTCCGTATTCACTTTTACGTTCAAGCTTGATTTTTTTACCGTCTGTTCCGTAAAAAATAACATCCTTTGCCTTCTTTGAAAGTTCTTTGAACGGTGTGTCAAGCGAAAAATCATAAGCTTTTGCAAGTCCCTCATAATACATCTGTGCAATTGTACCGCCGTCAGATGAACTCCATCCGCTTGCCTGTATTGCACCGCCTTTTATCGATAGATTCTGATCGGGAACAATAAGCTTCGGGTCAACCTTCATAAATACGCTCAGTCCCGTACATTTGGGACAAGCACCGAAGGGATTGTTGAACGAAAAAGAACGGGGTTCAAGTTCTTCAATGTTAACACCGTGTTCGGGGCAGGCGTAGTTGAGGGAGTAAAGCTGTTCTTCGCCGTCAACAACATCAATCAGCAAAAGACCGTCGGTAAGATTCGTTGCCGTTTCAATTGAATCGGCAAGCCTTGAACGGATGCCGTCTTTTATGACGAGTCTGTCAACGATAACTTCAATATTGTGCTTTATATTTTTTTCAAGCTTTATTTCTTCGGATAAATCATAGTTTATACCGTCAATTCTGACTCTTGCAAAACCGCCTTTTCTGATTTGCTCAAGTTCTTTGACGTATTCGCCTTTTTTACCCCTTGCAATAGGTGCCATAACCTGAATTCTTGTTCCTTCGGGCATTGAAAGAACGCGTTTTGTTATGTCGTCAACAGTTTGCTTGCTGATTTCTCTGCCGCACTCGGGACAGTGAGGAATGCCTATTCTCGCATAAAGCAGACGCAGATAGTCGTAAATCTCTGTTACTGTTCCGACAGTTGAACGGGGGTTTTTTGAGGTCGTTTTCTGGTCAATTGAAATAGCAGGGGAAAGACCTTCAATGCTGTCAACCGCAGGTTTTTCCATCTGTCCGAGGAACTGTCTTGCATATGATGAAAGAGATTCAACATATCTTCTTTGTCCCTCAGCATATATTGTGTCAAAAGCAAGGGATGATTTGCCCGAACCTGAAAGACCCGTAAAAACAACAAGCTTGTCACGGGGGATTGTTATATCTACATTTTTAAGGTTATGCTCTTTTGCACCCTTAACTGTCAAATATTTTAAAGCCATTATTTACCTCTTCTTAATTTCTCTATCTTGTCACGAAGGAATGCCGCATGTTCAAATTCAAGAATCTTTGCAGCCGATTTCATTTCTGCAGTAAGTCTTACTATCATTTCTTCACGTTCTTTTCTGCTCATCTTTGAAATCGGCTTGTCGCTGTCATCCTTTGCGGAAATTTCAATGATTTCGTGAACATCCTTGACGATAGTCTGAGGAATGATTCCGTTTTCTTCGTTGTATGCCATTTGTTTTTGCCTGCGGCGTTCTGTTTCGGTTATCGCTTTTTCCATTGACGGAGTAACGCAGTCTGCATACATGATAACGGTTCCGTTTGCATTTCTTGCGGCACGTCCTATTGTCTGAACAAGCGATGTTTCCGAACGAAGAAAACCTTCTTTATCCGCATCGAGAATTGCAACAAGTGAAACTTCGGGAATATCGAGACCTTCACGCAGGAGGTTGATGCCGATTAAAACATCAAAATCTCCGAGACGCAGACCTCTGATGATTTCCATTCGCTCAATTGTGTCTATATCGTGGTGCATGTAACGTACTTTTATATCGAGGTTTTCAAGATAATCCGTCAAATCTTCCGCCATACGTTTGGTGAGAGTTGTAACAAGAACTCTTTCGCCCTTGGCTGTTCTTTCGTTGATTTCGGAAACAAGGTCATCAATCTGACCTTCAACGGGTCTTACCGAAATTTCAGGGTCAAGAAGTCCGGTAGGTCTTATAACCTGTTCTGCAATTTGTGCGCTTTTTTCTTTTTCAAGCTGACCGGGAGTTGCACTGACAAATATTTTTTGTCCTGTTCTTTCGTAAAACTCATCAAAAGTCAGGGGCCTGTTGTCATATGCAGAGGGAAGTCTGAACCCGAAATTAATAAGGCTCTCTTTTCTTGCTCTGTCACCGCCGTACATTGCTCTGACCTGCGGCAGGGTTACATGAGATTCATCAACAAACAAAAGAAAATCATCGGGAAAATAATTGAGAAGTGTGAACGGTGCAGAACCCTCAGGTCTGCCTGACATGATTCTTGAATAGTTTTCAATTCCTTTGCAAAATCCCGTTTCACGAAGCATCTCAATGTCATATTCCGTTCGCTGACGGATTCTTTGTGCTTCAAGAAGTTTTCCGTTTTCCTGGAAATACTTCTCTCTTTGAAGCATTTCTTCAAAAATGTTTGAAATGGATTTTTCCATTTTATCGGGTGCGATAACATAGTGGGATGCAGGATAAATCGCTGCATGGGAAAGTACACTTTTCACCTGACCCGTCAATGCATTTATCTCGTTTATTCTGTCGATTTCATCGCCGAAAAATTCAACTCTGATACCGTTTTCGTTTGAATAAACGGGGAATATCTCAACCACATCGCCCCTTACTCTGAATTTGTTACGGCTGAAATCAATATCATTTCTTTCATACTGAATCGAAACGAGTTTTTCAATCAGTTCATCACGGCTTTTCTCCATACCTGTTCTCAGAGAAATAACCATGCTTCGGTAGTCGATGGGGTCGCCGAGAGTGTAAATACATGAAACACTCGCAACGATAATAACATCACGCCTTTCGGAAAGCGCAGATGTGGCAGAGTGTCGTAGTTTATCGATTTCATCATTTACGGCAGAATCTTTTTCAATATAGGTATCGGTTGTGGGAATATATGCTTCGGGCTGATAATAATCATAGTAACTGACGAAGTATTCAACCGCATTTTCGGGGAAAAACTCACGGAATTCCGAGCAAAGCTGTGCTGCGAGTGTCTTATTATGAGCAAGCACAAGTGTCGGCCTGTTGACTTTTTCGATTATATTCGCCATTGTGAATGTTTTACCTGAACCTGTAACGCCGAGAAGTGTTTGCTCGTCATATCCCTTGTTAAGACCGTCAACAAGCCGGGCGATAGCCTGAGGCTGGTCACCCGTCGGTTTATATTTTGAATGTAAAACAAACTTATCCATATATTCCCTCGTTGTTTTATGTTATGAACAAATGTTCTAATAATTATAACATATATATTTTTAAATGTAAACAATTAATTATAAAAAAATTGTGAATATCAACAAATTTCATAAACAGACGTCGTAAACTGTCTTTGTTTGTTGACATTTTATACAAATGGTGGTAAAATAATCTATACTTTGATTAAAGTGTAAATTGCGGCTTTTCATCTCATTCTGAAATGGAGTGTTTTTTTTGAAAGGTATAATTCTTGCGGGCGGTTCAGGCACAAGACTTTATCCGCTTACAATGGTAACAAGTAAGCAGCTTCTGCCCGTTTATGATAAACCCATGATTTATTACCCCCTCTCCACGCTGATGCTGGCCGGCATCCGGGAGATTCTCATCATTTCCACCCCGGTGGATACGCCCCGCTTTAAAGAGCTTCTGGGCGACGGCAGCAGTATGGGCATTCATCTCTCCTATGCTGTACAGCCGAGTCCGGACGGACTTGCGCAGGCATTTTTGATTGGTGAAGAATTTATTGGGAATGAACCTTGCGCGATGGTTTTGGGGGATAATATCTTCTATGGCGGTTGGTTCCGCAAAAACCTGAACGACGCGGTTGCAAATGCCAAGAACGGCAAAGCAACGATTTTCGGATACTATGTCAATGATCCGGAGCGATTTGGGATTGTGGAGTTTGATAAATCCAAAAATGTAGTTTCCGTAGAAGAAAAGCCGCAGAATCCGAAATCCAATTATGCGATTACAGGACTGTATTTCTATCCGAACGGCGTCAGTGAAATGGCAAAGCAGGTGAAGCCCTCTGCAAGAGGCGAGCTTGAAATCACAGACCTGAACAGACTATATCTGGAACAGAATGACCTGAAAGTGCAGATTCTCGGCAGAGGATTTGCATGGCTCGATACGGGTACAATGGATAGCCTGATGGAGGCCGCTACATTTGTGCAGACGGTGCAGAATCGTCAGAGCGTAGTGATTTCCGCGCCGGAGGAAATTGCCTACTATGCTAAGTGGATTTCCAAGGAACAGCTTCTGGAAACTGCTCAACGGTATGGAAAATCCCCTTATGGCGTGCATTTGCGTCATGTAGCAGAAGATAAATTTGTATTGTAAGGAGAATCGCAATGACAGTTCTGGTAACAGGTGGCGCTGGTTTTATTGGCGGTAATTTTGTACATTTCATGAGAAAGAAATATCCCGAAGAACGGCTGATCTGTGTAGACAAGCTGACCTATGCGGGAAATCTCTCCACGCTTGCTCCTGTAATGGACGATCCGAATTTCCGTTTTGTCAAGGCGGATATCTGTGATCGGGAAGCGATTTATAAGCTGTTTGAAGCGGAACATCCGGATATTGTGGTGAACTTTGCAGCGGAATCTCATGTAGATCGTTCCATTGAGAATCCGGAAATCTTCCTGACGACCAACATACTGGGAACACAGGTCATGATGGACGCTTGCCGCAAATACGGCGTCACGCGCTATCATCAGGTTTCTACGGACGAGGTATACGGCGATCTTCCGCTTGACAGACCCGATCTGTTCTTCACAGAGGAAACGCCAATCCATACGAGCAGTCCCTACAGCAGCTCGAAGGCGGGCGCTGATCTTCTGGTTCTTGCATATCACAGAACCTACGGTCTGCCGGTGTCGATCAGCCGCTGCTCCAATAACTATGGACCGTATCATTTCCCTGAAAAGCTGATTCCGCTTATGATTGCAAACGCAAGCCACGACAAGCCTCTGCCCGTATACGGTGAGGGACTCAACGTACGTGACTGGCTCTATGTCGAAGATCACTGCCGTGCAATCGCAATGATTCTCGACAACGGCAGAATCGGTGAGGTTTACAACATCGGCGGCCATAACGAGAAGGCTAATATCGAGGTTGTTAAGACTATCATCTCTGCCCTCGGCAAAACCGATGACCTGATAACTTATGTCAAAGACCGTCCCGGTCACGACAGACGTTACGCCATCGACCCGACTAAAATCGGCAGCGAGCTCGGCTGGGAACCTCAGAC
>CALAQQ010000157.1 GCA_937888485.1 uncultured Clostridia bacterium | reverse complement strand
TGTGTCCGTGAAATAACCGACGGAAAGGTTATCTGTCTTTTCGGATGCGGCGGTGACAGGGATAAAACAAAGCGTCCCATCATGGGTGAAATCGCCGTAAGACTTTCCGATGTTGCTGTTATAACATCCGATAACCCGAGAAGTGAAGACCCCGAAACAATCATCGAGGATATCACGGCAGGAGTCGTTAAAGGCGGTGCAAAGGTTATTGTTGACAGCGACCGTAGGGGTGCAATCAAAAAGGCACTTGATGTTGCGAATGCAGGCGATGTAGTTGTGCTTGCAGGTAAGGGTCAGGAAACCTATCAGATACTTGCAAGCGGTAAAATTCATTTTGATGAGCGTGAAGTAATTGCTCAAATTCTTTCCGAAAAGGCGTGAGTAAATGTTACCTTTAACTTTCAAAGATGCTGCAGCGGCAGTCAATTCCTCAACAACTCTTGAAGGAAAGTTTGACTGTGTATGTACCGATACAAGAAAAATAATCCCCGGCAGTCTTTTTATTGCCATTAAAGGTGAGAATTTCGACGGACATGATTTTGCCGCAAAAGCAATTGAAAGCGGAGCAAAGGCTGTTATTTGTGAAAAGGATTGCGGGCTTGGTGAAAATCAGATTGTTGTTGAAAGCACCCGTCAGGCGCTTCTCGACCTTGCCGGCTATTACAGAAGTCTTTTCAATATCCCTGTTATCGGAATAACGGGAAGCGTAGGAAAAACAACAACCAAGGAAATGACCCATGCGGTTATGTCCTCTAAATATAATACTCTCAAAAACGAGGGCAATCTCAATAACGAAATCGGCGTTCCGCTGACTCTTTTCAGGCTCGAAAAGACTCATGAGGCGGCGGTTATCGAAATGGGAATGAGCGGCTTTGAAGAAATATCGAGAATGACCAAAGCCGTAAAACCCGATGTTGCGATAATAAGTAATATCGGAGTTTCGCATATCGAAAAACTCGGTTCGAGAGAAGGCATTCTGAAAGCAAAGCTTGAAATTCTCAACGGAATGAAAGCTGATGCGCCTTTGATTCTCAATGCCGATGACGATATGCTTATTACCGTATGTCAGGATACACATCCTGTGACTTATTACGGTATCAACAACGAGAAATCAATGTTTAAGGCATTTGAAATAACCTCCAAAGAAGATGAAACCGAGATGAGTGTCGGTTTCAGAAACGGCGGTTCGGGCAGGGTGAGCCTGCCTTTCCCGGGCCGCCACAATGTCTACAATGCTCTCGCGGCGGTTGCGGCAGGTTCGTTTTTCGGTATAGAACCGCTTGACGGTTTTGAAGCGCTGAAAAATTATGTGCCTGCAGGAATGCGCCAGAGAATCAATAAAAAATGCGGTATAACCTTTATCGAGGATTGCTATAATGCAAGCCCGGATTCGCAGGCGGCAGCTCTTGCTGTTCTCGGAAGCATGAATGCAAAGAGAAAAATTGCCGTTATAGGCGATATGCTTGAACTTGGTGAAGTCAGCGAATCGGCGCATTACGGAGTCGGTGTCAAGGCTGCCGAAAACGGTATAGATGCAGTGTTTACTTACGGTGAACGTTCTTTGCAGACTGCAAAGGGTGCAACCGACAGAGCAATTTCATGTGTAAAAAGCTTTGATGATAAGAAAAAACTTACGGATGAGCTTGTTTCATATCTCGAAGAAGGCGATGCTGTTCTTTTCAAGGCGAGCAGAGGTATGAAGCTTGAAGATGTAATCTATGCCGTATATGAGGCAATCGATAAATGAGCGAGCTTGCAATAATTGCCGTTGCCGGCATAGCGGGTCTTGCCGTAACATTTATAATGGGTTTCAGCCTCGTTCCGTGGCTCGGAAAACTTGAGTTCGGTCAGTCGTATCCCGCTTTTGAGAAAAAACAGCCTGCTCCGTTAATGGGCGGAATATTGCTTGTAATCGGAACGGTTTCTGCCGTTATCCTTTCGGTCTCAACAGATAAAATCGCAGGCGGAGAAATAATTTCATCGGGAAGTCTTATTGCTCAGGAAATGCAAACAAAATTCTGGAGCGGACTTTTTATGGCGCTGTCTTTTTCGCTTGTCGGTTTGACAGATGATTATTACAGAATAAAAACACGCCTCAATACAGGACTTACAATAAAACAAAAAACCGTAATGCAGTTTTTTATAATTCTTGCATATCTTACGGGACTTTATATGGGAATGAACGGTATGCCGTATATGTTTGTTCCTTTTTACGGAAATACGGAGCCGGGATTTTTTTACTGGATTATTGGATTTTTAGTGATATATGCCGCAGTTAATGCCGTAGATATAACGGATGGGATTGACGGCTTGTGCGGCAGCATGACCTTTACGGCGGCAGTTTCGCTCGGCGTAATTGCCGCTCTTAAAGGTCTTTTCGGTTTTTCTGTGATGTCTGCTGCTCTTGCAGGTTCATGTGTAGGTTTTCTTTTGTGGAACAAACATCCCGCAAAAATTTTTGCAGGCAGAACAGGACCAATGTTTCTTGGTGGAATGCTTGTTGCGATTTCGTATGCAACGGGATGTCCGTTGATATTGTTTTTATCGGGACTTTCGTTTTTTGTTATCGGAGCATCTGAAGTTATCAGGGTTGCTTATTACAAAAAAACAGGGAAAAGTCTTTTTATGAAAAGTGCTCCGTTACAGTATCATTTAAAATCTGTCGGTTGGAGTGACAGAAAAATCGTTCTTGTTTTTACTGCGGTCAATATTATCGGAGGGGTTTCCGCGGTTACTGTTATGTATTTCGGAGGGTATATTTTGATTTAGAAAGGAGAGGGGAATTTGGATAAAACAAAAATAAAGAATGAAATATTAGCTCATTTCGGAGTTTTTTATACTGTAAAAGATGTTTTTTCGGGAAAGAAAAAAATCAAGGAATTGTTTTCAAAAGGTCCGATGGACATAACCTTTCTTGCACTTGTAATCGCTCTTCTTACAAT
>CALAQQ010000156.1 GCA_937888485.1 uncultured Clostridia bacterium | reverse complement strand
GTATCAAGGTCAACAACGCAGATGCCTTCGTTTGTTTCGTTGTCAAACATAACGTTGTTGAGTTTTGTGTCATTATGGGTAACTCTTAAAGGAAGTTCGCCTTTTTCAAGCATATCAAGGAGAACAGAGCAATCCTTTTCTCTGTCAAGAACAAACTTTATTTCTTCCTCCGCCTGAGAAGCTCTGCCGGAAAGGTTATCCGAAACAGCCTTTTTGAAATCGGCAAATCTTGAAACAGTGTTGTGGAAGTTGGGGATTGTTTCCGCAAGAGAATCAATGGGATAATCGGCAAGGATGCACTGGAATTTACCGAATGCCTTAGCCGCATTGAAGAAAACTTCAGCGTTTTCAACGCTCTGGCATGAATGAGCACCGTAAATGAAGTTATAGCATCTCCAGAAACGGTTTTCACAGTCAATATAATAAGGCTTGCCGTCTTTTGCAGGGATAACATAGAGGCATTCTCTCTCAACATCCCCGCCGTTTTTCTCAACATATTCACGCATATAGTTCGTAACGCCCATAACATTTTCCATAAGTGCTTCGGGCTGTCTGAATACATATGTGTTGAGTTCCTGAACGAGATATTTGTTGAGTTTTCCGTTTTCTTCGCGGAAATCAAAAACATAAGTGTTGTTTATATGACCGTCGTGAAGCTGAGAACTTTTTTCAAATTTTCCGTCAAATCTGAATGCGTTGAGAAGCTCTGTAACAATTTTATTATCCATAGGATGTCACACCTTTCTGAATTCTATATCGCCGAAAAATTCGGGTCTGTGAAAATCGGGTTTTTCTGTTTTAACAGGGAAGAATGAACCAAAATGGGGATTTTCCGAAAGTTCGGCACATTTATAGAAATTGCCTTTTATTATTGATTCGCATATATGGTAGTCTGTTCCGTAAAGTGCAGAAATCAGTTCTTCGGGAATGATGATTTCATATCCCCACGCCTTTTTACCGTTTTCGGTTATTCTGATTGTTTGGATAATAGGTTCAAGGTCGGTGAGTGTTCTGATGAAAACCCTGTCACTTCTGCAAGTGCCGATTTGTGAAAGATAAACACCGTTTTTGTTGACCTCAAAATTGATATATCGGTTGTCGCCTTCAACCGGCATAAGGAAAACTTCAAGACAGCTGTCGGTATAAACGGGGTCATCACGCATTGTGCAGTTGCAGAGAATATTGTCTTCGAATGACCACAAAACCGCATGGATACCTTCGTTTTCAACGGCAAAGACAGCGGCATGGCTTTCGGGATGAATATCACCGTCTTTTTCCCACGGATAGCAAGCTATTTCACCGACAGGGAAGTTTTTTATATCTTCTTTATTTTTAAAAATCGGAGCAATCAATCAAATTACCTCCGTAATTTATATTAGTATACATTATAATATATTAATTCTGAATAGTCAACAAACAAAAACGGGTACGGAATAACCGTACCCGAAATTTCTGCAATTACATAGCTTCAACGATAGCTTTTGTATCTCTTGCGATAACAAGCTCTTCGTTGGTGGGAAGAACGTAAACCTTAACTTTTGAGTCAGCGGTTGAGATTTCGCCCTCCTTGCCTCTGCGCATGATTTCGTTTGCTTCCGCATCAAGTTCAACGCCGAGATATGCGAGGTTATTGCAAACATCTGCACGAAGGTCGATTGTGTTTTCACCGATACCGCCTGTGAATACGATAGCGTCAACACCGTTCATAGCTGCAACATAGCTGCCGATGAGCTTACGAACCTGATATTTCTGAATGCTTCTTGCAAGGTGAGCTCTTTCGTTGCCGTTTGCTTCTGCAGCGGAAACGTCTCTGTCGTCACTGCCTACGCCTGAAATACCGAGAACGCCTGACTTCTTGTTGAGAATTGTGTCTGTTTCAGCGGGAGTCCAGCCTTCCTTCTGCTGAAGGTAGGTGATAACGGAGGGGTCAACAGCGCCGCAGCGTGTGCCCATGATGAAACCGTCGAGGGGAGTAAGACCCATGCTTGTGTCGATGCACTTGCCGCCTTTGACAGCAGTGATTGATGAACCGTTGCCGAGATGGCAGGTAACGATTTTGAGGTCTTCGATGTTCTTGCCCATAACCTCTGCGCATCTTGCACTTACGAAGCGGTGCGATGTGCCGTGGAAACCGTAGCGGCGAACCTGATACTTTTCATAGTATTCATAGGGAATGGGGAAGATATATGCTTCGGGAGGCATTGTTGAATGGAATGCGTTATCGAAAACAACAACCTGGGGAAGGTCTTTTCCGAAAACGTCAATGCATGCTCTGATACCCTGGATGTGTGCGGGATTGTGGAGAGGAGCGAGGTCGCAAAGGCTTTCGATGCCTGCGATAACTTCGTCTGTAACGAGGGTGCTTTCCTTGAAGAGAGCGCCGCCCTGAACTATTCTGTGACCGATAGCGGAAATTTCGCTGAGGTCGTCAATAACTTTTGATGCACCTTCGGTAAGAGCCTTCTTAACCTGAAGGAAAGCTTCGGTGTGGTTAGCCATGAATACGGGTGTTTCATACTTTTCACCGTTTGCGCTGCCGCCGATAAAGCTTGTTTCCTGACCGATTTTTTCGCAGTTGCCCTTTGCAAGAACGGATTCGTTATCCATATCAAAAAGCTGATACTTAAGGGATGAACTGCCGCAGTTGATTACAAGAATTTTCAATTTTAACACTCCTAATAGTGAATATTTGCTTGATTTAAGCTCATAACTGTTATATTATATACTTATATTTCCGTTTTTTCAAGTCTTTATTACATTAATTATCATGAAAGGATAGCGAAAATGAAGGTTGCCGGAATAATTGCGGAATTCAATCCGTTCCATAACGGACATGCGCTTCTCGTGAAAAAAGCACGTGAGGCGGGGTATACCCATGTTATCGCAGTTATGAGCGGCAATTTTGT
>CALAQQ010000155.1 GCA_937888485.1 uncultured Clostridia bacterium | reverse complement strand
TGATATCCGCCGATATGCTCCATGCTGAATTTCAGCTTCGGAAAATTCCATGCAACCTCATCAAAAAGCAAAACATGGTTTTCACGCAGTCTGTGCCAATGCATTCCCGAATGGAAGGAAAGGAAAAGTCCAAGTTCCTGCGCTCTTTCGTAAACTTTGAAAGCATCTTCGCCGTCAATAATAAATTCCTGATAGGGCGGATGAAGTTTTATGCCTTTGAAACCGAGGTCGGCAATTCTGTCCACCTCATCACGAAGATTCTGAGTGAAATCAACCGTACCGAAGCCGACAAGTCTGTCGTTGCCCTTTATCTGCTTTGCGAGCCAGTCATTGGGACTGCCTTCAAAACCGCCCTCATGGAATCTGTCTGAAAACGGTGCAAATGCAACTGCTTTGTCTATTTCGCATTCATCAAGAAATTCCATAAGCTTTTCAACGCAGCCCTCGGGTCTTAATTCTTTTGGGAAAATATGCGCATGGTTTGCAAAAATCATTTTTATCACTTCCTTGTATTAAAAATAATTCAATTTATAAAATTTGTCAATAAAATATTGATCTGTACGGGTAATAATATAATCGGGAGATGATAATATGAATGATAATAAAGATACTTTGTCGCTTCTTCGGGAATGCAGTGCGGGAATCCGAATGGCTGTTGCATCAATCGACGATGTTCTTCCCTATCTTGAAGAAAGCGAGCTGACACAGGTTCTCAAAGAAAGCAAAACAGAGCATAAGGACCTCGAAAAAGACATTGACGACACCTTGCATAAGCTCGGCTGTGAAGGAAAAGAGCCGAATATCATGGCAAAAGGTATGTCAAAAATCAAAGCGAATGCAGAAATGGCATTCAAACCGACCGCCGCACAAGCCGCAAGTCTAATAACCGACGGCTGCGGAATGGGCATCAAGTCCATAAACAAATATCTTAACCAATATCCCGCCGCTTCAAACGAGGTTAAACATCTTGCAACAAGAATAAGCGAGCTTGAAGAAAATCTTGAAAACAAAATGAGAGCGTACCTTTAATAAATTGCAGACCGTCAAAAACGGTCTGCTTTTTCATTGACATTATGATAAGAAATTGTTATAATATTTAACGAAAATTATTACAGAAAAGGAAGCGACAACCATGAAAAAACTCGTATCAATCCTTCTTGCCGCTGTTCTTGCATTCGGCGTTCTTATGCCTGCTTATGCAGAAACAAATGCAACCGAAAAACTTCAGTTTGACAAAGACGGCAATTTCCGTATCATGCAGATTTCCGACGTTCAGGACGGAACTTTTCTCACTCCCGCAACAAAGAAATTCCTCAAAGAAGTTGTTATCGATGCACAGCCTGACCTTCTTGTTCTTACAGGCGACAACATTTCCGCAGGTTCTGCATCAGTTGGCATCCATGCTATCGATCTTCAGCTTGTAAAACTTGCAATTGGTAACTATATGTCTGTTTTTGAAGAAATCGGCATTCCCGTTGCAGTTGTTTTCGGCAACCACGATGCAGAAGAGATTGTTACCAAGGAAGAACAGATGGAATTTTACACATCATATGACAACTGCATTGCCGTTGACGAAGGCGAAGCTCTTTACGGCTGCGGTACATATAACGTTCCAATCTATTCATCAGCAGATGCCTCAAAAATTGCATACAACCTCTGGATGATTGACTCCAATATGTATGACGAAGACGGCTATGACCATGTTCATCAGGATCAGCTTGACTGGTATGTCAAGACTTCAAATGAACTCAAGGAACAGAACGGCGGAAAAGCTGTTCCCTCAATGATGTTCCAGCATATCATCGTTAAGGAAATATACGATATCATCGAAGAAATTCCCGCCGCTGAAAAAGACAACTACGAATATGTTGAAGATGATGGAAAATATTATACTTTCAAGAAAGACAACTATAAGACAGGCGAACTCAATGAAATGCCCTGCCCTCCCTCAAAGAACGGCGGTCAGTTTGATGCAGTTGTAAATCAGGGCGACGTTGTTGCAATGTTCTTCGGTCACGACCATAAGAACACTTTTGAAGTAAATTACAAGGGCGTTGACCTTGTCAACTCCCCCACATCAGGCTTCGGTTCATACGGCGACCACGGCAGAGGCGTAAGAATCATTGATATCAAAGAAAATTCAACAGAATATGAAACATCAGTTATCAAATATCTTGATTTCTATGCAGACAACAACTATATGCTTGCACAGTTTGAACTTTATGGCAATGAATTCAATGCAGGCGAAAAAATTCTTGCATTTTTCAAGACAATTATTTTCGGCATAGCAGTTCTTTTCTAAGAAAACAAGGCACAGCCTCTTTAAGCTGTGCCTTTAAAATATTAAGGGGTAAAAAATGAAAAAGAGAAAGTTTCTGAAAGTCATATCAATTATTCTTGCGGTTATAGCTGTTATTTCAGCGGTAACGGCTATTGCAAACACAATTATCGTTTACTCAAATATTAAAAGAGCAAAATCCTTTTCATCGGAAATAAACAGTGAATTAATATTTGAAAACCCTGATGACGGCGTGTGGAACATTATTTCCGACAACGGTCTTAAGGTGCTTCAGATTACGGATATTCACATCGGTGGCGGCTGGATGTCAATGAAAAAAGACCAAATGGCACTCAATGCTGTTGCGGCAATTATCAACGAGGAAAAACCTGATTTTGTTATTGCTTCGGGTGACATTGCTTATCCCGTTCCTTTCCAGGCAGGAACGTTCAACAATAAATCAGGTGCAAAAATTTTTGCAGAGCTTATGGAAACGCTCGGAGTTTACTGGACTGCTACCTACGGCAATCATGATACCGAAGTTTATAGCTATTTTGACCGCGAGGACATAACAGACTTATACGAAAAATATCCCCATTGCCTTATGCGTGATGGTGCAGAGAATGTTGACGGCTACGGCAATCAGGTGTTTAATATTGTTAATTCCGACGGAATTATCACACGTTCGATTTACACAATAGACTCCCATTCATATGTTGACGGCGACTATCTCGGAATCATGTGGAAATACGACAACATTCACGAAAATCAGATTGAATGGTACAAAAACACCGTTGAAGCAAACCGAAACCATAACATGATAAAGCTTTATTCTTCGAGCAGTGCCGCTCCCTTTGGGGATATCAACATACTCAATCCGTCTTCTACGGTTTTTCTTCATATTCCTCTTTCGGAATACAAGGATGCATGGGTTGAATACTCTGAAAACGGATATAAAGATACGGAAAATGTTAAATACAATTACGGTACTGCAGGAGAATCTGATAAGATAGTCTATCACGGTATTTATGAGGATAAATTCTTCGAAACCATGCAGGAACTCGGTAGCACAGACTCCGTTTTCTGCGGCCACGACCATCTGAATAACTTCTCATTGAACTACAAAGGAATAGACCTCAACTATTCTTACAGCATTGACTATCTTGCATACTCAAAAATTTCAACACTCGGTTCACAGAGAGGATGCACCGTTATCAATATTAATGAAAACGGCAGAATTGAGTACGGCTTGGAAAACTATTATCAGGACAAATATACCTCACAATATCCCAAAGAAGAAGTAACAATGCAGGAGCTCGGACAATGAAAAAAGGACTGATTCTCGAAGGCGGTGCAATGCGCGGCTTATTTACGGCGGGCGTTATGGATGTCTTTATGGAAAACGGAATAGAATTTGATGCCGCAATCGGAGTTTCTGCAGGTGCGGCATTCGGATGCAACTATAAGTCAAGGCAAATCGGCAGAGTTATAAGATACAACAAACGCTTTGCAAAAGATCCGAGATTCTGCAGTTTTCGTTCGCTTATAAAAACGGGCGACCTTTTCGGCGCTGAATTCTGCTATCGCACTGTTCCCGATACTCTTGATTTATTTGACACACAGGCATATATCGATAATCCCATGGATTTCTTTGTTGTTGTAACCGATGTTGAAACAGGTAAAGCTGTTTACATCAATTCTGATGAAGCGGGTGAAGATGCACTCGAATGCTTCAGAGCATCAGCTTCCATGCCGATTGTTTCAAAACCGGTCGAAATCAAAGGCAGAAAATATCTTGACGGCGGTATAGCAGATTCCGTTCCGATTCAGTATTTTGAAAGTATCGGCTTTGAGAAAAACGTTATCATTCTCACTCAGCCCGAAGGTTATCTCAAGAAGCCCAGTTCTGCAGTCAAAATCATGAAACATGTTCTCAAGGAATATCCGAATGTCATTGAAACAATGAAAAACAGACATATTGAATATAACGAAACTCTTGAATATATTGCCGAAAAAGAAAAGTCCGGCGCAGCTTATGTTATAAGACCCGAAGCTCCGCTTGAAATCGGCCGAATCGAACATAACCCCGATAATATGCAGAGAGTTTATGAAATCGGGCGTAAAGTTGCTGAAAAGCATCTTGAAAACATAAAAGAATTCCTTAAATAATACAATCCCCACAAATCTTCCTGAATGAGGATTTGCGGGGATTTTGTTATTCGTTATTGCATGAACAGCCGCCGTTTTTAGCATGCGGACAAGTTGCACCGTCGGGGCAGCCTATACATTTCCTGCCCTTCTTTTTTTCTCTGACTATATAAAAGGTCACAAGACCGACTATCGCAATTACAATAACGGATATAATTATGTTTTCCATATTTTACTCCTGATTATTTTGCTACTGTAACCTTCTTGCTTTTAAGAGCCTTTTCTTTCTTTGCCATATTGTTTGCATGAATACAAAGAGCAACAATAATTGCAACAAAAACCAGAACTGCAATAAGTCCGGAAACAAAACCTTCGCCGAATGAACCTGTTGCGATAAGGGTACCAATCTGATAAACAAGATAACCGACGGTGAAACCTGTTCCAAGCTGATAACCTATTCCTGCCCAGAGCCATTTTGCACTCTTCATTTCGCTGTTCATAGCACCGATAGCTGCAAAGCAAGGAGGTGTATAAAGGTTGAACATAAGATAAGCAAGGGCAGCAACCTTGGTAATTGCCATTACACCTGCAACCTCTGTTCCTGCACCTTCCATAAGTGCGAGCTCTTCGGTATCAATAAGGTTTTCAAGTCCGACAAAGCAAACCGCCAATGTTCCGACAACGTTTTCCTTTGCGATGAATCCTGTAACTGCAGCTGCAGCAAGCTGCCATGAAAGCACGCCGACAACGGGAACGAGGATATAAGCAAACGGACCTGCAATTGATGCGAGGATTGAAGTATCTGCCGATTCGGCAACCTTGAAGCTCCAGTCAAACGACTGCATAATCTGAACCGCTGTATTGCAGAGAAGGATGATTGTTGCAGCTTTCACTATGTATGCCCATCCTCTGCTGCACATGGATTTTGTTGCTCTCCAAAGACTCGGAACCTTATATTCGGGGAGCTCCATAATGAAGAAGGACTTCTTCTTGTTACCTGTGATTTTATTTATGATAAGTGCGCTCACAAAAATGAGAATAATACCTGCAAAATACATAAGAGGACCAACCCATGTTGCATCCTCAAAGAATGCGCCTGCAAAAAGAGAAATAACAGGAAGCTTTGCACCGCAGGGCATGAACGGAGTTATCATTGCCGTTGCTCTGCGTTCACGCTCGTTGCGGATTGTACGGCTTGCCATAACACCGGGAATTGCACATCCGACACCGATAACAAAAGGAATAACCGATTTTCCGCTCAAACCAACCTTTTTGAAAATCGGGTCAAGAACAACGGAAACTCTCGCCATATAACCGCAGTCCTCAAGAAGGGCGATAAGAAAATACATAACCATAACAAGAGGAAGGAAGCCTACAACTGCAATAACGCCGCCGATCACGCCGTCAATGAGAAGTGAATAGAGAAGCGGGTTTGCATCTGCAAAAAGCTCACCGATTGCAGCCTGACCGCCTTCAAGTAAACCTACAAGCCAATCTGCAATCCATACGCCCGGACCTGCCTGCGAAATCCAGAAAACAGCAAACATCACAACTGCAAAAACAGGAATTCCGAGCCATTTGTTTGTCAGAACAGCATCGATTTTATCGTGTATGTTCTTGTCTTTTGTAAGCACCTTACGGTTTTCAACCTCTTTGATTATTCCGTTTACAAATGCAAAGCGCTTTTTATCCGCTTCAATAACAGATTTTTTATCAAGAAGATTAACTCCGCCCTGTGAATAAGGTGCTCTCTGCAGCTTGCCTTTTGATTCAACAGCCGCTTTGACAACCTCTGCAAGTCCGTCTGCCGATGTGGAAACGGTTTCGATAACGGGACATCCGAGCTTCTCCGAAAGAGCTTTTATATCGATTTTTGTTTCTTTTTTCTTATTTATATCTGTTTTGTTGAGTGCAACAATAACAGGAATTCCGAGCTCAAGAAGCTGAGTCGTAAAGAAAAGGCTTCTGCTAAGATTGGTTGAGTCAACAATATTGATAATCGCATCGGGTTTTTCATTCTTGACAAATGAACTTGTTATGCTTTCCTCTGAGGTGAAAGGTGACATCGAATATGCACCCGGAAGGTCAACGGCAATAAGCTCCTCGCCTGCATAATAGCTCTTTTTGATTGAATGCTCTTTCTTCTCAACGGTAACACCCGCCCAGTTGCCCACCTTTTCATTTCTGCCGGTAAGCGCATTATACATGGTTGTTTTACCGCTGTTGGGATTACCCGCCAAAGCAATTCTCATTCTTATTTCCTCCTTTATCGTTTTGGTTAGTTGCAACTAACTGCACGTTAAAAGTAATCGGCAGACTACTTTTACCCCGATATCAGATACCGATTGCCTCTGCAAGCTGATTATCGATGGTATATCTGCCGTCCTTGATTGAAACAACACATCCGCCCTTTGTTTTTGAAACAACGGTAATCGGTTCACCGCTGTAACATCCGAGCGAAAAGAGAAAAGCATCAAGCTCCTCATCATCGGTTTCAATGCTCTGAATTATATATTCCTTGCCTTCCATGGCATCAAGCAAAGTCATAAATTCACCTTGTTTCTCTATTGGTTAGCTTCGTCTAACTGTTTGTATTTTAAATCACTGTTCATCATTTGTCAATAATTTTCGGGGATAAAATTTCCACAAAATTTCAATTTCGTCGTTTTTCACAAAACGATTAGTCGCAACTAACAATATAATTGTATTTTTAACCGTTATATAAAGCTCCCCTTGACTTTATTATTCACATCGGATATAATATTTCGGAATTAAAAAACAACTGCCACCGGGTAGTAAGATGCTCTGAGCATCCGTCAGCATATCGTTAGGTCTTTGAAGATATGCTTACGGATGTTTTTTGTTTGGAG
>CALAQQ010000154.1 GCA_937888485.1 uncultured Clostridia bacterium | reverse complement strand
ACTCTTGCGTTTAACCTCATAATTATAAAAACAATGTTTGCCCATATTCAAAAATTCGTTCCACCTGATTATAGGCGCATCCTGAGGAATTTTTTGTATTTTTCTGCCCTCTGTGAGCATATATCCTGCTCTTATGGGTTTTGAAAGCTCATCTTTCACACTGGCTATTACAATATTAACTACAGATGTATTCTGACGTATACTTTCAAACTTGTTGTAAAACTGGTCAAGAGTAATCGCTGTAACGCTTTTGGAGTCATTCAAATAAAACTCTATCTCTTTTTCCTGAAAAGAATAACCGAAACTGCTCCTGAAACCAATGCTATACACGCAAAAAGAATTATAAAAGGAATCAGATTTTCATTGGTCATATCATACTTTATGCTTTCCCAGCCTGTATACTTTGCGATTTCATGATAAACAAGGTAACCCGTAACAAGCAGGTTACCCAGACTTGCAACCGCAAAATCAAATGCAATGTATTTTCTTAAGCTCATATGCTGACCCCCTTATTATAATTCCGCATACGCATTGCGAATTACGAATTTGCTTTCTCGCAGGCTTCAAAAAGTCCGTTGATATAAGCCGCACCGAGTGCACGGTCATAGAGTCCGTAGCCGGGTTTACCTGTTTCGCCCCAGATCATTCTGCCGTGGTCGGGTCTTACATAGCCGTCAAAGCCTGTTTCAACGAGTGCCTTTGTAATATCATACATATCAAGGCTTCCGCAGTCGGAAAGATGTCCGCTTTCTTCAAAGCTGCCGTCGGGCATGATGAGAATATTTCTCATGTGCATGAATGCAATTCTGTCCATGGCGCTGTATTTACGAACCATTGCAACAACATCGTTCGACGATGCGCAGCCGAGTGAACCCGTGCAAAGGCAGAGGCTGTTTGCGGGACTGTCAACGATAGCGAGCATTCTGTCGAGATTTTCTTCATTCGTGATGATTCTGGGAAGTCCGAAAATGGGATACGGGGGATCGTCGGGATGGATAGCCATTCTCACTCCGCATTCCTCCGCAACGGGAATAACCTTCTTGAGGAAGCGTTCAAGATTTGCCCAGAGTCCTTCCGCACCGATTTCGCCGTAAGCCGAGATAAGCTCTCTGACTTCGTCCTGGGTATAGCTCGAATCCCAGCCGGGAAGATGAATATCGTCCTTAAGTGGGTCAAGACCCTTCATCTGCTCCCAATACATAACAAGGCTTGTTGAGCCGTCGGGAGCTTCTTTATCGAGCTGGGTGCGTGTCCAGTCGAAAACGGGCATAAAATTATATGTTACGCACTTAACACCGTATTTTGCACAGCGACGGATATTTTCGCAGTAAACATCAATGAGTTTATCAACCTCACCCCTGCCGAGTTTGATATCTTCATGCACGGGGATTGATTCAACAACATCAAAAACAAGTCCGTTATCGTCGCACTGTTTTTTCATTTTTGCAAGGCTTTCTTCGGGCCATACTTCGCCCGGTTTAACATCATAAACTGCACTTACGATGCTTTTCATATTGGGAATCTGTCGGATATACTGAAGCGAAACAGGGTCTGATTCGCCGTACCAACGGAATGACATTTTCATGAAAGTATCCTCCGATTATTTTTTATTGATTCTTCCGATATAGCTGAATGCTTCTAAAACCGCAACAACGGAAATAAATCCGCAGGCAAGAATGAGCGACCATTTGAGGTCCACCGCACCGTTTATCCAGTTATCGAGCGTTGCTTCAAGGCATACAAGATAAGCCGCACCTTCAACAGAGAGAAGAGAAAGAATATGCAAGCCTTTTATTCTCTTTGCGCCGATAAGCGAAACATCAATGGCGACAAATGCAGCGGTTAAAATAAACATCGGCAATATGAATTTTGAAAGCCACATAAAATGACCCGTTTTGTGGACAATATAAAACGTGTAGCTGACTATTGCACCAAAGCAGATAAATGCCGTTACAAGCGGCGGAGTAATTTTAAGAACGGGAAGAACCGCAAGAACCCATGTTACGATAAGTGCACCGACTACATAGCCGAACCAATAATCGTATTTATCAAAGGCAAGGTCGATTGCAGTACAGATGGTTGCGGGAAAAACAAGAAGTGCGGTGAAAAGAGCCGCATAGCTTTTTGAACCTTTACCGGGAGCTTTAAATAAGGGTGCTTTCTGCTGAACCTGAGGTTCGGTATTTACTATTATGGGGTCACAGTTCGGACAGTTGACAGTTCCTTCGGGGAGCTGCTTTCCGCATTTTGAACAATACATTAATGCATTCCTCCTATTATAAAATACAACTGCATTATACTATTTTAAAAATTAAAAATCAATATTCTAACAATAAATTGACAAACAATTCATAGTGATGTAATATAATTAAATGAAAAGTTAAGAATGAAAAATGAAAAGTTAAGGGTGGGCGTTGCCCACACCCAATTATATTCGGAGCGA
>CALAQQ010000153.1 GCA_937888485.1 uncultured Clostridia bacterium | reverse complement strand
ATCCTCGCCAAGATGCGCACCGTCAACGATTATCATTCTTCCAAGAACGGCAATTACAATTACCGCAGTAAGGGAAAGAACTACCCATACGGATGCAACGATAGCGGATTTCTTAACCATAGAGGGCTTTTTGATAGCCATGAAGCGAACAAGAATGTGAGGCATACCGAAGTAACCGAAGCCCCATGCAATACCGTTGATGATATCTGCGAAGGATGCGTTGAAAAGATTACCTACGAACTTATATTCTGTATCTCCGCTTACAACTATGTTTGCAAGAAGGGATGAGTCTGTATCCTTTGTAAGCAAAATAAGAATAGGAACGAGAAGAACTGCGCCAAGCATAAGAAGACCCTGGAAGAAGTCTGTCCAGCAAACAGCCTTGAAGCCGCCGAGGAATGTGTAAACAATAATAATTGCGGCGAAGATAAGGAGTGCGATGTTGGGATTGCTTTCAAGCTGAGGAACAACCTGAATGAATACCTTCTGACCTGCAACGAAGCTTGATGCAACGTAGATGGTGAAGAAGATAAGGAAAACAACAGCACAGATTATCTGAAGAGCGGGGCTCTTTGTGAGGAATCTGTTTGAAAGATACTGGGGGACGGTGATTGCATCGTTTGCAGCCTGTGAGAATTTGCGGAGTCTGCGTGCGATGAAAATCCAGTTGGCGGCTGTGCCGAGTGCAAGACCGATACCGATCCATACCTGACCCATGCCGAAAGCAAGGATGCTGCCGGGGAAGCCCATGAGGAGCCATCCGCTCATGTCGGAAGCCTGTGCGCTGAGGGCTGTTACCCAGGGACCCATTGAACGTCCGCCGAGGAAATAATCTTTTTCGCCTGTTCCCTTCGACTTGAAGAAGAAAACAAGACCGATTGCAAGAACTGCCGCAAAATAAACTATAAATGCCGCAATCTGAGGTGTCATAGAAATCAAAATCCTTTCCTGAAAAAATTAAAAGTAGAGATATATTAACAGAAAATGAACTCATATGCAATACAGACTGAATTACAGAATGCAGTTCATACTATAAATGAATAAAAAAGAAAAAAACCTTGAAAAATCAAGGCTTTAATACTGAACGAAAAATTATACAAAAAATCTTAACAAAAAAAGACTTTTTATTTTTGTCTGAATCCGTCGAGAAACATCGGCAAAAGGCTCTGCGAATAGTTGCAGAGAGAATAGTTTCCGTTGCACAGACACCAATCGTAGAGAAGTGCTCTTTCAAAAAGGGCATATGCTTTCAGAATTTCGTTGGTTGAAATATCGGAACGCAGTTTCCCGTTCTGCTGCCCTCTGGAAATGATTTTGCGAAGAAGCTTAAAATAAGTTCTGTTGTTATCCATAAGATGCTTTTCGCCTGCTGTAATGAGCTGGGTCGAATACATTCTCGCAAGCAAATCAAGGGAAACACGGTTTTCTATCATGAAGAAAAGCTCTTTGTTGAGGTCGATAAGAGTCTGAAAAGCATCACCGTCAAGGTCGATATCGCTTTCAAGAGCTTCGTATTTGTCATCAAAAAGATAGGAAAGCGTTGAAAGAAGGGCATCCTTGCCGCTGAAGTGGTGATAGAATGAGCCCTTTGAGGTTTCTGAACGCTCAACAATATCCTCAATGGTTGTGTTTTCATAGCCGTTTTCATAAAACAGCTCCCATGCAGCGTTGACTATCTTCATTTTTGTGTTGCGTGAATCTTTGCGAGGCATGGTTTCACCCCTTAAAAATTGATGATTCCGAGATGTTCGAGCAGAATCTTAAGTCCCATGAGAATGAGAATAAGTCCGCCTGTGAATTCGGCTTTGGATTTGAATTTAACACCGAAAATATTGCCGATTTTGATACCGACTGCCGAAAGGACAAAGGTTATAACTCCGATAAAACCGACTGCCGCACCGATGTTGACGTCGGGGAGAAGTGCAAAGGTTATTCCGACTGCAAGCGCATCAATGCTTGTTGCAACGGCGAGGGTGAACATTTCCTTGATATTCATGGAGTTGCCCGATGCATCGCAGTCGCATTCGTCTTCTTTGGAGAACGATTCCTTAATCATGTTTGCGCCGATGATTCCGAGAAGAATGAAGGCTATCCAGTGGTCGATTTTTGTTATGTAGCTTTCAAAGGTAGAGCCGAGAAAATAGCCGATTGCAGGCATAAGAGCCTGAAAACCGCCGAACCATAATCCGGCCTTGACCATTTCTTTTATTCCGGCTTTTCTGACCGAAAGACCTTTGCAGATTGCAACGGCAAAGGCGTCCATTGAAAGACCGACCGCTATTATAAAAAGTTCCGTCAAAGACATATTTTTTCCTCCGGAGAAAATAGAAAATTCCGCTTAAAATTTATTCTATCATGCAATGAAAAGGTTTGTCAATCCTAACCTTATGATTCGTCGGTAGTGACAAAATAAATGTAATATAATTATTTAAATTTTATTCCCTAAACTCTTGAAAGTATATATAAATATATAGTATAATCTTTGATGATATCAATAAAAGGAGGATAACCATGAAAAAAGTCGGAATTATCATGGGAAGCGACAGCGATTTGCCTGTTGTTGAAAAAGCAATAAACACCCTTGCGGAGTACGGAGTGCCCTATGAGGTTCACGTATATTCGGCTCACAGAACACCCGAGCAGTCCAAGGATTTTGCACAGAACGCAAAAAACAACGGTTTCGGCGCAATAATTGCAGCCGCAGGTAAGGCAGCCCATCTTGCAGGGGCAGTTGCAGCCAACACCACCCTTCCTGTTATAGGTATACCCGTAAAATCATCAACTCTTGACGGCATGGACGCACTTCTTTCAACCGTACAGATGCCTGCAGGCATTCCTGTTGCAACGGTTGCTATTGACGGTGCAGTTAATGCCGCTTTGTTGTCTATACAGATTCTTGCGGTATCGGATGATGAGCTTGCAAAGAAGCTCGCCGATGCAAGAGCAGCGGCAACCGAAAAGGTACTTGCCGCAAATAAGAACATTGAGGAAAAATTTAATAAGTGAAAAGTGAAGAATGAAAAGTGAAAAGTTAAGGATAGGCTTCGCCTATGACCGTTTGAAATGGGTGTGGGCAACGCCCACCCTTAACTCTTAACTATTCACTCTTAACTTTTCATTTAATTTACCGGAGGTAATTTATGGGAGGATTTTTCGGCGCAACATCAACAAGAGATGTTGTTCTGGACGTGTTTTTCGGAGTTGACTATCATTCCCATCTCGGCACTCGCAGAGGCGGTATGGCGGCGGTCAACGATGAAAAAGGTTTTCAGAGAGATATACATAACATTGAAAACTCTCCTTTCCGCACAAAGTTTGCGGGAATTGTTGATGAGATGCACGGCAACGCCTGCATCGGCTGCATAAGCGATAACGAACCCCAACCGCTTATTATCCGCTCAAATCTCGGCGTTTATGCAATTTCAACCATCAGCTG
Source organism: uncultured Clostridia bacterium (assembly GCA_937888485.1). Lineage (GTDB taxonomy): Bacteria > Bacillota > Clostridia > Oscillospirales > Acutalibacteraceae > CAG-177. The sequence goes on along the minus strand of CALAQQ010000153.1, from coordinate 6,679 downwards.
TATCAATAATGCCGATGAGCTTGTTCAGCAGTTTCTTTCTTTCAGCGGCGGACATTTCAATGCAATGACTTCGGGCAAAATAAACGCAACCGAGCTTGTTGCCGCTCTTATTAACCAGAAGAGCGATTTCGTTGAAGGAATTAAATTTGCTCAGAGCAAGGTCGAAGGGTCGCTTTCTGTTCTTATTGTCAAGGAGGACGGTTCATTGCTTGCGGCAAGAGACAGATTCGGACGTCTGCCCGTTATCGTGGGTAAGGATAGCGACGGACACTGCGTTTCGTTTGAATCCTTTGCTTTTGAAAAGCTCGGCTATGAATTCTGTAAAGAACTCGGTCCCGGCGAAATCGTAAGACTTACTCCCGAAAAAATAGAGGTGCTCGCAGAGCCTCAGAAGAAAATGAGAATCTGCGCATTCCTTTGGACGTATTACGGCTACCCCAACTCAACCTATGAAGGAGTTAACGTTGAGGTAATGCGTAACAGAAACGGTGCCGTTATGGCAAGGGATGAAGCACAGGTTGACCTTAATGAGGTCGATTTTGTAAGCGGACTTCCCGATTCGGGCGTTGCCCATGCTCTCGGATATTCAAACGGAGGCAAGCTTCCTTACACAAGACCCTTCGTTAAATATACACCCACCTGGCCCAGAAGCTTTATGCCCGCAAACCAGCTTGAAAGAAACAAGGTTGCGAAAATGAAGCTTGTTCCTGTTCACGATAACATCAAAGATAAGAAGATGCTTCTTGTTGACGACAGTATCGTCAGAGGCACGCAGCTCAGAGGAACTGTTGAGTTCCTTTACAGCCACGGAGCAAAGGAGGTTCACATGCGTTCTGCCTGTCCTCCGATTATGTACGGCTGTAAATATCTCAACTTCTCACGCAATACTTCGGATGATGACCTTATCTGCAGACGTGTTATTCACGAGCTTGAAGGCCCTGAGGGGGACAAGCATATTGAAGAATATTGCGACGCTTCAACCGAAAGAGGCAAGAAGCTGCTTGAAACAATCTGCAACAAGTTCAATTTTGCTTCGCTCGGTTATCAGAGCCTTTCGGGTCTTATTGAAGCAATCGGTCTGCCCGAGGACTGTGTTTGTACTTATTGCTGGAACGGCAAAGAATAATCAATCAATAAATAATATGTGAATTGTCACAGGAGGATATAAATTATGGAAAAAAGCTTCAGCGAAAGCTATGCAGCAGCAGGCGTTGATATTACCGCAGGTTATAAAGCGGTAGAACTCATGAAAACCCATATCAAAAGAACTCTCACAGCGGGCGCAATGTCCGATATCGGCGGCTTCGGCGGTCTTTTTGAGCTTGACCTCACAGGTATCTCAAAGCCCGTTCTCGTAAGCGGAACCGATGGCGTCGGCACAAAGCTCAAGCTCGCATTCATCATGGACAAGCATGACACGGTAGGTATCGACTGCGTTGCAATGTGCGCAAACGATATCATCTGCTGCGGCGCAAAGCCCTTGCTTTTCCTTGACTATATTGCTTGCGGTAAGAACGTTCCCGAAAGAATTGCCGAAATCGTAAGCGGTATTGCAGAAGGCTGCGTTCAGTCAGGCGCATCCCTCATTGGCGGTGAAACAGCAGAAATGCCCGGCTTCTATCCCATCGACGAATATGACCTTGCAGGTTTCTGCGTAGGCGTTGTTGATAAGGATAAGGTTCTTGATAACACAAAGATGAAAGAAGGCGACGTTGTTATCGCTCTTCCCTCAAGCGGCGTTCACTCAAATGGCTTCTCACTTGTAAGAAAAGTATTTGACGTTGATAACGCTGATATCAAAACTCCCGTTGCAGAGCTCGGTGGCAAGTCAGTCGGCGAAACTCTCCTTACTCCCACAAAGATTTATGTAAAGCCCATGCTTGCTCTCTTTGAAGAAGTAACAGTCAAGGCTGTTTCTCATATCACAGGCGGCGGCTTCTACGAAAATATTCCCAGAAGCATTCCCGACGGCTTCGGTGCAAAGATTGATAAATCAGCTCTTAAGATTCTTCCCATCTTCGACCTCATCGCAAAGACAGGCAACATTCCCGAAAGAGATATGTTCAACACCTTCAACATGGGTGTTGGCATGAGTATCGTTGTTGCAAAGGAAGATGCTGAAAAGGCAATCGAAGTTCTCAAGGCAAACGGTGAAGATGCATATGTTATCGGCGAAATTATTGCAGGTGACGAAAAAGTAGTTATCGCATAAGGAGAAAAAACATGAAAAAAGCTCGTATTGCCGTTCTTGTTTCGGGCGGCGGAACAAATCTTCAGGCGCTGATTGACGCTCAGACAGCAGGAATTATCAGCAGCGGTGAAATAACCCTTGTTATTTCCAATAAAGCAGGTGCATATGCGCTTGAAAGAGCCGCAAAGGCAGGAATCAGAACAGAAACCGTTCTCAAAAAGGAAACTCCCGATTTCGAGGGCAGACTCATTGAGCTTCTCGACGGTGACGGTATTGACCTTATTGTTCTTGCAGGTTTTATGAGCATTCTCTCCGAGCGTTTCACAAATCACTATAAGGACAGAATAATCAACGTTCACCCCTCACTTATTCCGTCATTCTGCGGCGAAGGATTTTACGGTCTTCGTGTGCATGAAGCGGCTCTCGGCTACGGTGTCAAGGTGACGGGTGCAACGGTTCATTTTGTTAACGAAATCCCCGACGGCGGACGCATCATCATGCAGAAAGCCGTTGACATAGAGCCTGATGATACTCCCGAAACACTCCAGAAGCGTGTTATGGAGCAGGCAGAATGGATAATTCTTCCGCAGTCTGCGGAAAAGGTATGCAAAGATATTATTTCAGTGAAAAGTGAAAAATGAAAAGTGAAAAGTTAAGGGTGGGCGTTGCCCACACCCAATTATTATGGGTACGGGTGAAACCCGTCATTAACTATTAACTCTTCACTATTAACTCTTCACTAATTACGGAGGTTCACAGATGAAGGTTCTTGTTGTCGGCGGCGGCGGACGTGAGCACGCCATCATAAAAAAGCTTAAAGAAAACAAAGAAATCGAAAAAATATATGCGCTTCCCGGTAACGGTGGCATGGCAAACGATGCCGAATGCGTTGCAATCGGTGCAAAGGATATTCCCGCAATCGTTGATTTCGCAAAGAATAACGATATCGGCTTTGCCGTTGTTGCACCCGATGACCCCCTTGTTCTCGGTGCGGTTGATGAGCTTTCAAAGCTCGGAATTCCCTGCTTCGGTCCCGAAGCAAAGGCGGCTATCATCGAGGGAAGCAAGGTTTTCTCGAAAAACCTTATGAAGAAATACGGCATTCCCACAGCAGCTTACGAAGTGTTTGATGATGCCGAAAAGGCTCTCGCTTATATCGAAACCGCACCCATTCCCACCGTTATCAAGGCAGACGGTCTTGCACTCGGTAAGGGCGTTATCATTGCGATGACCCGTGAAGAAGCGGCGGATGCAGTCAAGTCCATCATGCAGGACAAGCAGTTCGGCGAAAGCGGAAATCAGATTGTTATCGAAGAATTCCTTGAAGGTCCCGAAGTTTCCGTTCTTTCATTTACAGACGGCAAGGTTGTTGTTCCGATGATTTCTTCAATGGACCACAAGAGAGCAAAGGATAACGACGAAGGTCTTAATACGGGCGGTATGGGAACAATCGCTCCCAACCCCTACTATACTGCAGATGTTGCAGAAAAATGCATGAAGGAAATCTTCCTTCCCACAATCAACGCAATGAATGCCGAGGGCAGAACATTCAAGGGCTGCCTTTACTTCGGACTTATGATAACAAAGAACGGCCCCAAGGTTATCGAATATAACTGCCGTTTCGGTGACCCCGAAACTCAGGTTGTTCTTCCTCTTCTTGAAAGCGACCTTTTCGAAATCATGAAGAGCATCGCCGCAGGAACTCTCACCGAAGAACAGGTTAAGTTCAGCGACAAGAGTGCTTGCTGTGTTGTTATGGCATCCGACGGCTATCCTCAGAAATATGAAAGCGGCTTTGAAATAACAATGCCTGCTGATAAAAATATATATGTTGCAGGTGCAAAGCTTTCCGACGGTAAGCTTCTCACCGCAGGCGGCAGAGTTCTCGGTGTAACCGAAACCGCAGATACTCTCGAAAATGCAATTGCAAAAGCATACGAAACAGTAAAAACAGTTAACTTTGCAAATGCATATTACAGAAAAGACATCGGTAAAAAAGCTTTGGAGGTTTGATAATCATGGTATACAGAGCGTATGTTGAAAAGAAAAGCGGACTCGATAACGAAGCCCGTTCACTCAAAAACGAGCTTGTTTCTCTTCTCGGAATTGCAAGCCTTGAGAAGGTAAGAGTTCTTAACCGTTATGATATCGAAAACATCGAAAAGGAGCTTTTTGATTATTCAAAGGGCACTGTTCTTTCCGAACCCCAGCTTGATGATATCAGCGAGAATCCCGATCTTGGATGCGACAGACTTTTTGCTGTTGAATTTCTTCCCGGTCAGTTTGACCAGAGAGCAAATTCCTGCGCAGAGTGCATTCAGATTATCTCAAAGGGTGAAAGACCCCTCGTAAGAACAGCAAAGGTTTATTGCCTTTACGGCAACATCAGCGATGCTGAGCTTGCACAGATTAAAAAGTTTGTTATCAATCCCGTTGAATCAAGAGAGGCTTCGCTTGAAGAATACGAAACTCTTGCAATGGACTATGTTGTTCCCGAAACAGTAAAGACTCTTGACGGCTTCATCGCTCTTGACGAAGCAGGTCTTAAGGCTTTTGTTGACGATTACGGTCTTGCAATGGACCTTGACGATATCAAATTCTGCCAGAAGTATTTTATCAGCGAAGACAGAGACCCGACCATCACCGAAATCAGAATGATTGACACCTATTGGTCTGACCACTGCCGTCATACAACCTTCCTCACAAACATCGATTCCGTTAAGTTTGAGGATGAGCTTCTCCAGAAGGCTTATGACGAATATATTGATGCAAGAAAGGCTTGTAACAGAACAAAGCCCGTAAATCTTATGGATATCGGCACTATCGCCGCAAGATATCTTAAAAAGCAGGGACTTCTTCCCAAGCTTGACGAAAGCGAAGAAATCAATGCCTGCACAGTTAAAATCGACGTTAACGTTGAAGGCGAAACCCAGAAGTGGCTTCTCCTCTTTAAGAACGAAACACATAACCATCCCACGGAAATCGAGCCCTTCGGCGGCGCTGCAACATGCATCGGCGGCGCAATCCGTGACCCCCTTTCAGGCAGAAGCTATGTTTATGCGGCTATGCGTGTAACGGGCGCAGGCGACCCCACGGTTCCCGTAAGTGAAACAATCGAGGGTAAGCTTCCCCAGAGAAAAATTGTTCAGACTGCTGCGGCAGGCTACAGCTCATACGGTAACCAGATCGGTCTTGCAACAGGTATCGTTGATGAACTCTATCATCCCGGCTATGTTGCAAAGCGACTCAACGCACCAGTCATGCCACACTTTCTCGACACTCGCATGATTATCCAGGGCCTTCGACAATGACTCACGAGTCCACTCAGAAGAGGTCCTTGCGTTGAATGCAGCCAGACAGTCATCACACCAACATCCTATATGAGAGTCAAGTGTCGCAGGCTTATGATTATCATATCTCAAATCATCATCTACCCATATATAGGTCGGTTTGAGGGAGGCATATGTCCTTGAAACCATCCTGATATAATCAAGAAAATCAGGGTTACGCGGACAACTCTGGAACTTCGCCTCGACACCCTGCGACCCAGTCCATCCACGCCAGGTCTTCCCTGCATACATCTGTTCGTTGCCATAACCGAACTTATCTCCATGTCCTATCGTCATCTGGAACTGAAGAGAAGAAGCTATGCCGATCTTCCGAAGCTGAGCAAAAGCCTTCGACATGCGCGCTACCTTGTCAAGATGCCACTGCTGCGGAAGGAATCCCATACCTGTAGAAAACCACACCTCATCGCAGCAGCCGGGATTTTCCTTGATGATACGATAAGTATCCGCCCAAGCCTCATCAGTATCCGTGTTTGTGGGACGAAGTCTGAGCATCATGACCGGACGGTCATTGGCGTAAAGATCGAAACAGAGTGACATCGCAGTCACAAAAGACAATACCAATATAAGATAAGATTTGCGCATAATGGCCATGTGTTTTAATTTACAGTGCAAACATACATAAAAACCTCGCGCGTGCATGTATAAGAGCAAAAGATATAGATTTTTAGGGCACAAACTTTACAAATTACAGAAAACAAACAACGGCCTTTTGAAATTATTATCAGCAAATAAAGCCACTATAGCGGCGTTTTTGAGATTCAATAAATCTTTGAAGCAAGGTCTTGAAAATATAGATAAATATATAGACTAAATCGCCTAAAATATAGGATATCAAATTTGCATATACTTCATATTTAAGTATCTTTGCCGATGTACAGCCACAAACACTTAATTAATTGAAATGAAACCACATACAAAGAACATCTTTCTCATACTCATATCCTTGGCACTGGTACTGTCGTGTACTCTGTCAGAGGAGGAGGACGCCATGGAACGGCTTAAGGCAACCATGGAGCAAAAAGGAACTTATGAGAAGAATTTTCAAGAAAGGACTTCGATACTGAGCAATCAATTACACCTGTCATCCAACGCAGGAAAGAAATGGGATGCAGCACACGGACTGTACGAAGAGTATCTG
>CALAQQ010000152.1 GCA_937888485.1 uncultured Clostridia bacterium | reverse complement strand
AAAGCTATAACCATCTTATAAACGACCTCGGATATGCGGATATTGCCGAGAAGCATTTTGACCGTCTTTATCAGGCATCGCTTTCGATGAATTTCGATTATCCCGAAGATATCATGTACGGCGACCATATGCTTGCAAACCTTTCTTTCTGGGGTCTTTGCATTCTTGAAAAGGATGAAACACTTCTCAAGAAATACCGCAAAGGTTTCAAAGCGTGGAGAAGCTCAATGGCAAGAGAGCATAATCCCGGTTACGACCTTCCGTATTTTGTTGCCTGTCCTGACGAAAAGCCTGATCTTGATAAGCTTGCGGGCTGGTTCTACAGAACAAATGCAAGCCGTCTTGCTGCCGGTGTAAGCACAGTCGGCAGACACGATGTTCCTGTCAGAACATTAAGACTCGGTAAAAAGGAAATTTCTGTTCAGCTTCCTCCCGACGAAACATTTATTGCAAAATATGACCGTGACCCCGTTGAATATAAAAACGAGGATTCGGGTGGAATAATGTGTATTGAAAACTGCTATGTTTATACTTTTGCATACTGGATTGGCAGATTTTACGGATTCTTTGAATGATGAGGTGCGACTATGAATAATAAAATACATATTATCGGAAATGCCCACCTTGACCCCATCTGGCTCTGGAGATGGCAGGAGGGATGCGGTGAAGTGCTTCAGACGTTTAGAAGTGCTGTTGACCGCCTTAAAGAATATAAAGGACTTGTTTTTACCTGTTCTTCTGCTTCTTATTATAAGTGGGTTGAAGAAATCGACCCTGCTCTTTTTGAAGAAATCAGAAAGCTTGTAAAGAAAGGCAGATGGGTACCCGTCAACGGTTGGTGGGTACAGCCCGACTGCAACATGCCTTCGGCAGAAAGCTTTGCCCGTCAGGCACTTTACAGCCAGCTTTATTACTATGAAAAATTCGGCGAAATCTGCAAAACCGGTTATAATGTCGATTCGTTCGGACACAATGCTATGATGCCTCAGCTTCTCAATAAGGGCGGTATGCGTTGCTATGTTATGATGAGACCCGGTATGCATGAGAATTCCGAAATTCCCGAAAATCTTTTCTGGTGGGACAGCCCCGACGGTTCACGAGTCCTGACATACAGAATTCGTGATTGTTACTGTGTAAGCGGCAAGAACGGCATCGACAATGAACTTCCCATACTCCGTGAAAGAGCTGAAAACACAGGTCACGGAATGATGATGTTCTTCGGCGTCGGTAATCACGGCGGCGGACCTACAAAGGGAGATCTTGATTATCTTCGCGAGCTTAAAGAAAACGGTTATGAAGAACTTGAATATTCTTCACCCGATGATTATTTTGCGGAGATGTGTGCAGATAAGAATCTCGACCTTCCTGTTTGGAACGATGAACTTCAGCACCATGCAAGCGGTTGCTATTCTGCAACGTCGATGGTAAAACAGCTCAACAGAAAAGCTGAATACTGGCTTGCAAATGCCGAAAAATGGAATACCGTATGCGGTAAAATCACAGACCTTCCCAAGGCAACCGAGGAATTCGGTAAGGCTTGGCAGGAGGTATGCTTCAATCAGTTCCACGATATTTTCTGCGGATGTTCAATTATGGAAGCATATGACGATGTGCGTGATTCCATGGGTTATGCAATGAAGATTGCCGCAAACGAAGAAAACAAAGCGATGCTTAAAATTGCAGGTATGGTTGATACATGGCTTGACGGTGTCTCGGACAGCGTTTCGTCTGAAGTTCGTCACCATTGCAGAAACCTTAAATTCCCCAGACCAGTTATTGTTTTCAATCCCAATTCATTTGATGTTGAAACACCCGTTAGAACGTATCATCCTTCAAGAAAGGTTGAAAACTCCGAGGGTCAGGATGTAAGATTCCAGAATGTCCGTTCATCCCGTTCTAACGATTCACATAAGGATACCGTTTTCTTTGCCAAAGTGCCCGCTATGGGTTACGCAACCTATTGGCTGTGGCATGCGGATTCCGAATATTGCGAAGACCTCAGCAAGAAAAAGAGTGATGTTTACGCAGAGGGTCTTACTCTTGAAAACAAATACCTCAAGGTTGTTTTTGACGACAAAACAGGCGGTATAAAGAGCCTTTTGTCAAAAGAAGACGGAACTGAATATGTCGGCGGTGAATTCTGCGTTCCTACTGTTATTGACAATTCCGAACCCGATACATGGGCACACAACATCTTTAAATTCGACAAAGAAATCGCAAAGATGGAGCTCAAGTCAATCGAGATTGTTGAGTGCGGTGCGGCAAGAACTGTTATGCGTGTCAAGCATGTCTACAACGGTTCATACCTTACTCAGGACTTTATCCTTGCATCCGAAAGCAAATATCTCCGTGTCAAGTGCAGAATTCTCTGGCAGGAGCCTCTGACAATTCTCAAGATGCCCGTTACCGTTGACGGTGAAAATCCGATTTCAACCTACGAAATCCCTGCAGGTTTCATTAAGAGACCCTGCAACGGCGAAGAAGAACCGGCTCTCACATGGGGTGATATATCAGTTGGAAATGAAAACCGTAAGGGCGTCGCTATTATCAGCGATGCAAAATACAGCTACGACTGCCCGGGCAACACGTTGAGACTTACCATGCTTCGCAACTGCATTTTTGCAGACCATTATTCCGACAGACCCGAAGCGGATTTCAGCTATACCGATGAAGGTCTTCACCGCTTTGAATATGCGATTTATCCTCATAGCGGCGAAGCTGAAAACAGCGGCGTTCAGAGAATTGCTGCGCTTCTTAATTCAAAGCCCGTTGCAATTCCCGTGGGATATCATAAGGGTGACCTTCCGCAGGAAAAAGGATTTGTTAAGGTAAGCAAAGAAAATGTACGTCTTGATGCATTCAAATTCTGTGAAGACGGTTCAGGCGATGTTATTATGCGTTTCTGTGAAACAGACGGAAAATATGTCAAAGCCGCAATTGTCTGTGATATAGCGGAAGCAGGTTTCTGGTCGGATTTCAACCCCTTTGAAATCAAAGTTTTCAGAATCAACGCTGACGGTTTTGTTGCTGAAACCGACTTCCTTGAAGGTGTAGTAACAGAATAATATTAAAACCCGAATTCTGAGGAGTTCGGGTTTTTGAAGTGTTTATAAGGTGATTAAATGAATATTCTGAAAGGATTAAAACCTGAAAAGGTTTTTGCATATTTTGAAGCAATTTCCGCTATTCCGAGAGGGTCGGGAGATACGGAAAAGATAAGAAACTACTGTGCTGACTTTGCAAAACAGAGAAACATGAAATATGTTACCGATGATTCGGGCAATATCATTATTTTCAAGGATGCCGTGAACAGCAATTCAACCGAACCCGTTATCATTCAAGGGCATCTTGATATGGTATGGGAGAAGGATGAAAACTGCGATATAAATTTTGAAACCGACGGTCTTGAACTCTGTGTTGACGGAGATTTTCTCTTTGCAAAGGGAACAACTCTCGGCGGTGACGACGGAATTGCCGTTGCAATGGGACTTGCGCTTCTTGACAGCGATGATATAATCCATCCGCCCCTTGAGGTTGTTTTTACATCCGATGAAGAAGTCGGAATGACCGGCGCAAACGGAATAGATTGTTCCGTTTTGAAAGGTAAACGAATGTTGAATCTCGACTCTGAAGCGGAGGGCACTTTATGGGTGAGCTGTGCAGGAGGAGTGAGAGCGGAAATCGGATTGAGTGTTGATTATACAGAAAATACAAATCCTGTTTATGAAGTAACCGTTTCAGATCTCCACGGCGGACATTCGGGTGCGGAAATTCATAACTGCTACCGTAATTCAAACAAAATAATCGGTGAACTTCTTGCAAGACTGAAAAAAGAAATTGATTTCAATATCATAGATATCGGAGGGGGTACTGCCGATAATGCAATAACCCGTTCATCGTTCTGTGTCGTTTCATCAGCCGATGATATTGTTTCCGTCATCAATAAAATCGGAAGAGATATTTGCAATGAAATCAAGGATACCGATCCCGATGCAGAGATATCAATCAGTAAAATTGAAAATTCTGACAAGTGTATGACCGATGATTCAACAAAGGCTGTTATCTCTCTTCTTAACGACCTCCCGAGCGGTGTTATTGCAATGAGCAAGAATATGGAGGGGCTTGTTGAAACCTCACTGAATCTTGGTATTATGAAGCATTCCGACGGTGTGTTCAATTGCAGTTTTTCAGTCAGAAGCGGAGTTGACAGTGAAAAAGATAAGCTTTGTGACAGACTGAAAAATTTATCTGAAAAACATTCAGCATCAATTAAATTCCGTTGTCCTTATCCCGCATGGGAATATAAAAAGGATTCCGTTTTGCGTGATATGATGGCTAAAATATATAAGGATATGTTCGGAAAAGAAATGACTGTTACTGCAATTCATGCAGGTCTTGAATGCGGACTTTTCTGCGGAAAAATCAAAGGGCTTGATTGTGTTTCTTTCGGCCCGGATATTTTTGATATTCATACTCCTTGCGAAAAGCTGAGCATTTCTTCCACCGAAAGAACATGGAACTATCTCTTGAAAGTCCTTGAAAAACTCTGATATCACAAACAGAAATCAGTTTGTTGAAGCTTAAAAAGAAGTTAATCATTTCGCTTGCATAAAGAATAAAAATATATCCTTTAACAGAGTACACAGGAAGCAGGAAGCGAACCAGGGTAACACACAAAAGAGAATCAATGATATTGTAACGCATGGAATAAATCTGCAGGTCAAGACCTTTCAGCAGTCCGTCGGTTACAGTGTCGAGATACATTATCGGAACAAGCGGTGCGAGTATTCTTATGTACTTCACCGCTTCGTCTGTTTTATAAACGATATTGGAAATTGACGGCGCAAATGCATAACAGAAAACAGCGCAAAAAACGGAATAAAAAAGCGTTCTTTTCAATGTTCTTGTTGCTGAACGGTTTATTCCTTCTCTGTCTCCGATTTCGTTTCTTGCTGCAATTTCGGGAATCAGAAGTGCCGAGAATGACGTAATAAGTGCACACGGATATAAGAGAAGAGGCAGTGCCATGGCGTGAATATTTCCGTAGGCAGATAAGGCTTTTTTGCTGTCTGAACCTGATTTTTCAAAGCCTTTCGGAATCATAAGATGCTCTGCAGTGAGTAAAACACTTCTTGCACATGAACCCGCAGCGTCGGGGATGGCAATACGCAGAAATTTTGTGAAATGTATCGGCGGTTTATTGTTTTTTACCTTTCGGCATATCCTGTTTAAAACCGTTGACAGCGAGCATGAAATAATTTCGGCAGCAGTCATACCCATAACTATTGCCGTAACTGAATCCGACATCTTTCCAATCAGAAAAACAGTAATTATAATTTTTGCGCATTGTTCAAGCATTTGTATGAATGAAAATTGCGGTGTTTTTTCGATTGCGGTAAAATAACCGCCGAGTGCAGATGACATTGAAACAAACGGCAGACTCAGAGAGAGTATTTTCAGAGAATGGGCTGTCTCGGTGTTTCCTATCCACCCTGATGATATCAAATCTGAAAAAACAAGAAGAAACAACCCGACCAATGAGCCTACAAACCCGGCATAAATAATACAAAGAGCAAGAGATTTTCCGATGTCATGATTGTCTTTGGTGTTGATTTCAACGGTGATTCTTGTTGTTGCAAGTCTTATGCCTGCGCTTGAAAATGTAACAGCAAGCGAATACACGCTCATAACAAGCTGAAAAAGACCGATGCCTGCCGAACCGATTCTGTTGGTCAGATACGCATTGAAAGCAACACTGACAGAACGCATTATGAGGTTTACTGCAGTCATGATTAATGTGTGTTTGATAATTATGCTTGTATTTTTCATTTTTTCACCTTGCAGGAAAATTTTAATATGGTATAATAAAACCAAGGAGATGATTTTGATGAAAACAAACTTAAGAATAATTTCATTCTTGCTTATCGTTTCAATGCTGATGAGTTTCGCACCTGTTTCATTTGCAACAGAAGGGGGAGTTCCCGAAATGAAGGAATATGGTTTTGTTGACTGCGGTGATGTTAAAATCGAATACGGAATTTACGGCGATATGAACGCAGAAGCACTTCTTTTGTTGCCTCCCAACGGCGGAGATATGCACAGCCTTGACGGAAGCATTCTTCCCGAAATGTCAAAGCATTTCAAGGTTATAACCGTTTCTCCCAGAGGTACGGGTAATTCGGGCTGGAAAGAAGGAACAATGAACTTCGAAACCATGGCTGAAGACCTTGTGAAGCTTCTTGATTACCTCGGAGTTGAAAAAACGCATATTTTCGGATTCAGCGACGGAGGAAATCTTGGTTTTGTTTTCACTCTCGCTCATCAGGACAGAGTAAAGTCGCTTGTTGTTATGGGTTCGAATATCAACACATGGGGAACAAACACCTTTGACCAGATTCAGATAACATATCAGTATATTGTTCTCTGTGTTGAAGCATGGATAAAGGGCGATGAAGAAACCAAAATCCGCAGAGATATAAAGGGGATGATGGTCGGTCAGCCGAGCCTTACTTTTGAAGATATTTCGGCAATAAAAGTTCCCGTTTTCAACATTTACGGTGAACACGACATGATTCAGCGCTGGCATTCCAAAAAGATAACCCGTTCAATCGAAGGTGCACAGGAGCTTATGATAATCGGCGGAGGCCACAGCTCTTGTTTTGATTTTACGGATACCGTTATCAACCCTAAATTGCTTGAGTTTTACGGCATTGATGCATAAAAAATATATTGACAATATTATTGATATATGATAAAATAATTCAAATTTTATAATAAAGGTTTTGACGGGGAGGACGGCATAAGGTGCGTTCTCAGAGAGTCGGCGGTCGGTGTGAGCCGATGAACAGCGTATGACGGTTGTAGCCCCCGAGCCGAAGGGAAGAAAGCAAATTGCAAGTAGAACCCTTCCGTGAAGCTGCGTTAATGCAAAGGACTTGTCAGAGTCTGAAGGCGGCGCGAATGCGCAATTTGAGTGGTACCGCGGGTAGAATTTATACTCGTCTCATTGATTATTATCTGTGAGACGGGTTTTTTATTTGTCTCACATATTGAGAAAGGATTGATAAAAATGGCAAAAGAGCTTGCCAAGCAGTACGATCCTAAAAACGTTGAGGACCGTATTTATGACTATTGGCTTAAGGGAAACTATTTCCATGCCAAAAACGAACCTGACAAAAAGCCTTATACTATCGTAATTCCGCCTCCCAATATTACCGGTCAGCTTCACATGGGTCATGCCCTTGACAATACTCTCCAGGATATTCTTATCCGTTGGAGAAGAATGCAGGGCTTTGATACTCTTTGGCTTCCCGGCACAGACCATGCATCAATCGCAACCGAAGCAAAGATTGTTGAAGCAATGAAGGCTGACGGTCTTACCAAGGAGGACCTCGGAAGAGAAGGTTTCCTTGTCCGTGCATGGGATTGGAAAGAAAAGTATGGCGGAAGAATAATTGAACAGCTTAAGAAACTCGGTTCATCCTGCGACTGGGAAAGAGAAAGATTCACCCTTGACGAAGGATGCAGCAAGGCAGTTCGTGAAGTTTTTGTCAGACTTTATGAAAAAGACCTTATTTACAGAGGCAACAGAATGGTTAACTGGTGCCCCTATTGTATCACATCGATTTCCGATGCCGAAGTTGAATACAGCGAACAGGACAGTAATTTCTGGCATTTGCTTTATACCGTTAAGGAAACAGGCGAGCAGCTTGAACTTGCAACAACCCGTCCCGAAACTATGCTCGGCGATACTGCTGTTGCAATCAATGCTGACGATGAGAGATATGCACATCTTCATGGCTGTCATGTAATTCTTCCTCTTATCAATAAGGAAATTCCCATTGTTTGCGATGAACACGCAGATATGACAAAAGGAACAGGTGTTGTTAAAATCACTCCTGCTCATGACCCTAACGACTTTGAGGTTGGTTTAAGACACAATCTGCCTATGGTAAGAACCTTTACCTATGACGGTTATATGACAGGTGCAGCAGATAAGGCTGCATACGATGAACTTGTTGCAAGCGGCAAGGCAGCACCTGATGAACCCGAAGTTCTTGACTGCGGAAAATATGCAGGCATGACAACTCTTGAAGCAAGAAAAGCTATTCTTGCAGACCTTGAAGCCGGCGGATATATAAAATATATCGAACCAATCAAGCACGAAGTAGGTACTTGCTACCGTTGCCATACAAGCATTGAACCCATGGTTTCAAAGCAGTGGTTTGTACGCATGGAACCTCTTGCAAAGCCTGCAATTGAAGCTGTTGAAAAAGGCGAAACAGTATTCGTTCCCGAACGTTTCACGAAGAACTATATGAACTGGATGAGAGGCACCCGTGACTGGTGTATCTCACGTCAGCTCTGGTGGGGTCACCGTATTCCTGCATGGTACTGTGCAGACTGCGGCGCGACAATGGTTTCAAAAACTGATATTGATGTTTGTCCTCATTGTGCAAGCAAGAACGTTGCTCAGGATGAAGATACCCTTGACACCTGGTTCTCATCGGCACTCTGGCCGTTTTCAACTCTCGGCTGGCCCGAAGAAACAACAGACCTCAAGCATTATTATCCCACAAGCACACTTGTTACAGGTTATGATATTATCGGTTTCTGGGTAAGCCGTATGATATTCTCAGCTCTTGAATATACAGGTCAAGTACCGTTTAATACCGTTCTTATCCACGGTCTTGTAAGAGATGCTCTCGGCAGAAAGATGTCGAAGTCACTCGGTAACGGTATTGATCCTCTTGAAATTATTGACCAGTACGGTGCTGATGCTCTCAGACTTACTCTTGCAACAGGTAACAGCCCCGGAAACGACATGCGTTTCTCCGATGAAAAGGTAAGCGCAAGCCGTAACTTTGCAAACAAGCTCTGGAATGCATCCAGATTCATTCTTATGAATATCGGCGATGACGAAATTCCCTGTGAGCTTCCCGCTGAACTCGCTCTTGAAGACAAGTGGGTTATCAGCCTTGTTAATAAACTTGCAAAAGACGTTACCGATAATCTCGAAAAATTCGAACTCGGAATTGCAATTGCAAAGCTTTATGACTTTATCTGGGATGTTTTCTGCGACTGGTATATTGAAATTGCAAAAATCCGTCTCCAGAAGGGCGGTGCTGAAGCACAGGGTGCAAAGCAGGTTCTTGTCTGGGTTATGGATAAGATTCTCAAGCTTCTCCATCCCTTTATGCCTTTCATCACTGAAGAAATATGGCAGACAATTCCCCATGATGGCGAATCAATCATGATTTCCGCATGGCCTGAATTCGATGAAGCTCTTTCATTCACAGCTGAAGAAGCTGAAATGGAAAGAATCATGACTGCTGTCCGTGCAATCCGTAACCGCAGAGCGGAAATGAATGTACCTCCCTCAAAGAAGGCAAAGGTTTATATTGCAACATCTTATAAAGCAACCTTTGAGCAGGGCGGCGTATTCATGCAGAAGCTTGCAAGCGCATCAGAGGTGGGAATTGCTGATGCATTCGAAATCGACGGTGCTGTTTGCATCGTTACTCAGGATGCAAAGATTTATATTCCCATGGGTGAACTTGTTGATTTTGAAGCTGAAAAAGCAAGACTCAACAAGGAACTTGCCGCAGTACAGAAAGACCTCGACTTTGTAAACAACAAGCTTTCAAATGAAAACTTTGTTGCAAAAGCTCCTGCAAATGTTGTTGCCGCTCAGCGTGAACAGGCTGCAAAATATGCAGAAAAGATTGCGATGCTTAAGGAAAGTATTGCAAAGTTAGGCTAATATTTATAAGACCCCGAAGTTTTTTCTTCGGGGTCTTGAATCAGGTGATATTATGAATTGTAATGAAGCAATCGAATATATCCATTCGCTCGAAAAATTCGGAATAAATCCGGGTCTTGACAGAATACGAGCCTTATGCAACCTTCTCGGCAATCCGCAGAAAAAGCTTAAGGTTATCCATGTTGCAGGTACAAACGGCAAGGGTTCAACCTCAACGATGATTTGCAACATATTGCGTAAAAGCGGATATAATACAGGTTTATTTATTTCTCCCTATGTAACCGATTTCAGAGAAAGAATTCAGTATAACGGTAATATGATTGATAAATATGACCTTGCAGAATGTGTTGAAAAGGTCAAAACCGCAATCTATGTTCTGAATGAAACCGGTATTCAGCCAACCGAATTTGAGGCGCTCACAGCTGCTGCATTTGTCTACTTCAAAATGAAAAAGTGCGATTTTGTTGTGCTTGAAGTGGGACTCGGAGGAAGGCTCGATTCAACCAACGTCATTGAAGCTCCTTATGTCAGCGTAATAACAAGCATTTCTCTTGATCATACCGCGATTCTCGGAGATACAATAGAAAAAATTGCGGCAGAGAAATGCGGAATAATAAAGTTTGGTGCTGAAACGGTTCTTTATCCTTTCCAGGATGAAAAGGTTTATCCTGTTGTTGAAAAAACGTGCCGTGACAAGTGCAATGAGCTGAAAATTCCCGATGCCAGTAAGCTCCGTATTATTGAAGAAAAACTTGAGGGTACTCTTGCAAATTATGACGGTATTGAGTTTCTTCTTCCGCTTGCAGGGAAACACATGATTTACAATGCCTGCACAGCAATAGAAGCTGTTCGTTCTCTTTCAAGGCTTGCGATTAATATCTCGGACAAAGCCATAAAAGAGGGTATAGGCATTTCTGTTATGCCTGCAAGAATGGAGCTTATCAAAAAACATCCCGTTATAATTCTTGACGGAGGTCATAACGAAGGATGTGCGCTTGCTCTTTCTGAGTTTATAAAAAAACATCTTTCAGATAAAAGAATTATTATGGTTTCTTCGATGATGGCAGATAAGGATTATATGTCCTATCTTTCCGTTGTTGCACCTCTTGCCGATGTTTTTATTGCAACAAGAGTTGATATGCTCCGTGCATTGCCGAGCGGTAAATTAATGCTCAGTGCATCGGAATACTGTAAGAACTGCCATGATATAGCCGTTCCGTCAAAGGCGATAACCGCCGCCCAAAATATCATGCAGCCCGATGATGTTCTGATTGTATGCGGTTCGTTCTATCTTGCGGGTGAAATAAGAGATAATCTTATAAATTATTAACAGCTTCACAATTCAACAAAATTTTTATAACAAATCCTTTATCCTATCGGATAAGGGATTTTTTTAATGCAAAGGAGTGTAAAAATGGCGATAAAAATAACATCAACACCGGTAAGACTGACAATATCATTAAGCGGTGAAATCGACCATCATAATGCCGCAGTGCTTCGTCTTGAAGCAGATGAAGCCATTCAGCAGAGTCTTTCTCCGACGGTAAGTCTTGATTTCGGAGAGGTTACATTTATGGACAGCTCGGGAATAGGTTTTGTTCTCGGAAGATACAGAATTGCCGAAAGTTACGGAGGAAGTATTGAAGTAATAAATTTATCACAGCGTCTATATATGATGATGAAACTTGCAGGACTTGAAAAGCTTATGAAACTGAAAACGAAAGGATGAGAAAATGAAAGCGCTAAACGAAATGAAACTTCAGATTGAAAGCCGTTCTGTCAATGAAGGATTTGCAAGGTCTGTTGTTGCTGCTTTTGCATCACAGCTTGACCCGAATGTTGAAGAAATATCAGATATCAGAACCGCAGTCAGTGAAGCGGTAACAAACTGCATTGTTCATGCTTACCCCGATTCAGTCGGTAAAATTTACATATGGGCAGGTCTTTATGATAACGGTATATTCAAAGTGAAAATAAAAGACAAGGGATGCGGAATTGAAAATATAAAGGAAGCCATGGAGCCTCTTTTCACAACTCTCGGCGGTGAAAGAGCAGGTCTGGGTTTTGCGGTTATGGAAAGCTTCTGCGATAAAATCCGTGTTTCTTCAAAATTGGGAAAAGGAACGACGGTTACACTCGAAAAAGTTCTGAAAGGTCGGAACGGCGGTGATGACTGAGCTTGAAAACCGCAACAAAAGAGTTGAGAGTAATCTCGGACTTGTTCATGCCTGTGCTAACCGATTTAAGGGCAGGGGAGTTGAATATGATGATTTGTTTCAGGCGGGTTGTGTAGGGCTTATTAAAGCTGCCGATAACTTTGATGAATCAAGGGGTTTTTCCTTTTCAACCTATGCTGTACCTGTTATTCTCGGTGAAATAAAAAGAATTTTCCGTGACGGAGGAACAGTAAAAATCGGCAGGGCAATAAAAGAAAAATCAAGACACGCCATGAAGAAAAAAGAAGAAACAGCTCTGTTACTCGGAAGAGAACCGACCGTCAGCGAGCTTGCTGAAATTCTCGGAACGGATGTTGCCGAAACTGCAATGCTTCTTAATGCTTCAATGCCCGCTGTTTCATTGACTTCGGGAGATGACGGTGAAAATCAGTTTGATATTCCCGTTGATTCGCATGAAAATGAGATATCCGATTTTCTCGGATTAAGGCAGGTTCTTTTTTCTCTTGATGAGCGTGATAAAAGCATCATAGAGCTTCGGTATTATAAGGGGTTAACCCAACAGAAAACAGCCGATTTGCTCGGCATGACTCAGGTTCAGGTTTCACGCCGTGAAAAGACAATATTAGGGTTTATCCGAAAAAAATTATCTCAATAGCATTGACAAAAAACAGAGCAGATATTAAACTTAAAGCGGCAGTTATATGCCGCTTATTTTTATTGAGAGGTAATAATTATGATTAAAACAATTCCCGACGGTGTATATCCTACAATGATAACTCCTTTTACGGATGATAACAAAGTCGATTATAACGGAGTTC
This sequence comes from uncultured Clostridia bacterium, assembly GCA_937888485.1. Taxonomy (GTDB): domain Bacteria; phylum Bacillota; class Clostridia; order Oscillospirales; family Acutalibacteraceae; genus CAG-177. The sequence goes on along the minus strand of CALAQQ010000152.1, from coordinate 1,372 downwards.
TCGGTATTCTCGATTTCTATCAAAAAAACGGCGTTGACGGTATTTTTGCCATTTGTCAGTCGAGTGAAATTTTCTTCCTTTCATTTGAAGAAAGACTTGAACTCCTTAAATTTATAATGAAAAACAAACCCGAAGGAATGAGCGTTGTTGCCTCGGGTCACACAGCTGATGACCTTGATACTCAGATTTATGAAGCAAATGCTTTTATAAATGAAGGAATTGACGCATATGTTTTTATTTACTAATAAGCTTCCCAATGCGGATGCAATGACAAGTTTTTATTTTGACCAGAATATGGTTACCTCCGGGCGCTGGTTTCTGACGGTAGTATGTGGAATTTCATCTTACTATGACCTGAATTGGGTAATCGGAGTTTTGTCCATTCTGTATCTTGCAATTGCAGCGGTGTTTGTATCGGAATTCTTTGAGGTCCGGAATTTATCCGTACGTGTTTGCATCGGTGCCCTGCTGGTTACATTTCCGGCATTGACGGCTACCTTTGCATATTTGTACACTGCGGACGGATATATGCTGGCGTTTCTTCTGGCGGTATTGGCGGTGTACTTTACCAAGAAGTATAAAAAGGGATATCTTGCAGGCATGGTATGTCTTGCTTTGAGCGTTGGTTCTTACCAGGCGTACCTTGCGGTTGCGGTGGTGATGTGCCTTCTTTCCCTGATTACCATGTGCCTTACCAATCAAACATGGAAAGAGATTTGGACAAGAGGTGTGCGTTATCTGATTATGGGTATCGGCGGAGGCGCTTTGTATTATATTGTTCTCAAAATCTGTCTTGCACTGCAGAAGCAGGAGCTGGCAGATTATCAGGGAATTAACAGCATGGGACAAATTTCCCTGCAGACATTGCCCGGAATGCTGATAGATGCATATTATGATTTTGCGGCGTTTACCTTGAAGGGCAATATCTTTATAAACAATGGATTTTCTTTGGTTTGTGTGGTATTATTAACAGTGGTGGTTTGTGTAACCGCCTTGTTCTGTTATTTAAAATCCAAAGCTTACAAGAAGTGGTATCAGACACTTCTTCTTTTGCTGTTTACAGCAATGATACCCTTTGGAACCAATATTATATTTTTTATGTCATCGGAAGTGACATTTCATTTGCTGATGCGTATGCAATACTGGGAGCAGCGCAATGTGTCAAGGGTAAGAAGCATGAGGGACTCTTGAATCTGGAGCGAGCAAAGGAGCTTGGGTATGCAAATGCCGATACGCTAATAGAAAGGTATAAATGATTTTCTAAATTAATAGCACGATATTACAGTCTTTTCTTGTATGAAGAAGGTTATAGTTATGGGTTCAGGCCCCATCAGAATTGGTCAAGGTATAGAGTTTGATTACTCTACAGTTC
>CALAQQ010000151.1 GCA_937888485.1 uncultured Clostridia bacterium | reverse complement strand
TCAGTTGGATAGAGTGTTTGGCTACGAACCAAAAGGTCAGGGGTTCGAATCCCTTGCAGCGCGCCAAGCTTCAAATCGTTGTATATCAACGGTTTGGGGCTTTTTCTTTACCCTGCGATAAGCTCCGAAAACGGAGCTAAAACAGCGTTTTGTGTACTGTTTGTGTACCAAGCCTTTAAAAATTGAGCTTTGGAGCTTATTATTTTGCACTCAAATGCAAACAAAAATAGGAGCGTTTCACTTTATAGGTGATTCGCTCCTTTTGCTTTTTATGCGTTTTTTGCTGCTCTGTTACTGAATATATCTGTCAGAGCTTCGGCGGCTCTTTCATCAGCTGTCTTTATTGCGTGGGTATAGATATTACCCGTTGTGGCAACGTCAGCGTGTCCAAGTCTGTGTGATACGGTTTTAATATCTGCACCGTTAAATATCAGTAAAGTTGCATTTGTGTGGCGCAGGCTGTGAACGTGAACGGGAGGAAGGTTGTGCCGCTCTGTGAATTTCTTGAACCACCCGGTAACGGTGTCGGGGTGTATCGGCTTGCCATTCCAAGCTGTAAACACTTTATCGGTATTGTGCCATTGGTCGCCGAGCTTTAACCGCTCCTGCGCCTGATAAACTTTCAGGGCCTTTAAAGCATCGACAGCAGGAGCAGGAAGCTTTATAACTCTGCGTGATGTGGCATTCTTTGTATCATCGTCATATATTCCCTTTTGCGGCAAATATAAGCTCGATTTATTTATATCTACAATACCGTTATCAAGGTCGATATCAGACCATTCCAAGCCGCAGGCTTCGCCCCTGCGCATGCCCGAATATAGAATCACGGTGAATAAGGTCTTATATATTATCGGTTCATTTTCAAGACATTCCAATAATTCTATGGCCTGCGTTTCGTCAAGATATTCCGCTTCTTTGCGTTCTGCTTTCGGCGGCTTCACTCTTTGGCAAGGGTTGGAGCTTATAACCTGCCATTGTACGGCTGTACTCATAATTGAGGATATAAGGCGGTGATAATGTTGCAGGGTTTTGCCTGATAGTGTCTTTTCTTCCTCTGCTGCTTTAAATATCTTATCGAGCTTAACGCCAAGAGCGGAGCTTATAGCCGTTGCAGTTTTCTTTGATATGTTGTTACCCTTCGCAGCTGATGTTATGCTCTGCTCCGATATGCCGCCCGTTTTGGCTATTTTTTCAAAGGTTTGTTTTTTCTTCTTTATAAGTTCCTTTAAATCAACAGTACAAACATACTTTGTATCGTTTCTGATTCCCTTTTCTGAAAGGTTATCATAGAAAGATAACAAATGATGTGGCTGTATCCTTTCGAGCTTTAAATGCCCCATAGCGGCGTTAATGCGAGGTAATAATGATTCATATTGTGCAATGGTTTTAGCTCTTAACTGCTTCTTTGCGTAGTCGTTCATCCAACGCTCAGCAAAGTCGGCAAATCTGACATCGGAGCCGATATATAAACCGCTCTTTACTTTTTCCTCAAAGATAACCGCTTGACGGTTAAGCTCCTTTTCAATCTGTTTCGGTGTCATGCCGGGCGAAGGCTTCCATGTCATATTGTGCAGCATCTTCTTACCGTTGATGTCATATCCTGCAGATACTCTTATTGTGTAGGTGTCACCACGTTTAATTATGCTTGCCATTTATTCACCTTCTTTAAGCTCTTGTGCAATTATTTCAGCTGCTTTAGTTAAGAAAAGCTCTAAATTTTTGTATTGTTTTTCTTCTTCTTTTGTGTATGCTTCCAAGCCCTTTTTAAAAGCTTCGGTTGCTTCAAAAAAATTTAATCTTGTAGAACGATATAACTTATATGCTTCATCCGTTATAAATTCTAACATTTTTTTGCCTATTTCTGCAGGATTATCCCTATAGTTGTAATGATATGCTTTTAAAGAAGCGTTAATTAATGATAATTCATCTTTATAGTCGATAGAATATTCAACAGCATTAAGGAAATCATCATTTAATAGAAAAAAATTATAAAAATCAATTCTGTTTTTTAGTGCTTCTTTTTGTTCTTGGAATGATTCTGCAAAAACATCGTCTGTTATTTCCTCTGAAATTGCTAATTTTATTTCATGCAATCTCTTTATAACATCCTCATCCAACCCAATATAATTACTTACGGCACGAGGGATTACTTCTGTGCTTTTTACATCTGTTATTCCAAGCAAATAATCAACAGATGTGTTAAAGTGTTCGGCAAGTATTGCCAAATCTTCAACATTTGGCATTCTTGAGCCTGTTTCATAGTAGCTTATTATTTGGCGTTGAACATTTAAGAGATTTGATATATCAGTTTGTTTTTCGTTATTAGCTTCTCTTAATTTCTTTAGCCTTTCACCTATTTTTTGTTTACTCAACACAAAAAACACCGCCAATGTCATTGTTTTGTTGCATTTATAGTTTTGAGCAACTTTTTAGTTGACAAAACATTGTTGTTGCATTACAATTTGAGTGTAACACGAAGGTTGCACAATGTCAACAACAATTTTAAAGGAGTGTTTAACATGAAAAACATCGATATCAGAGAAGCAGCAAAGAAAGCAGGGGTTAAATTTTGGCAGATAGCGGAAAAACTCGGAATTAATGACGGCAATTTCAGCCGTAAGCTCCGCAAAGAGCTTAACGCTGATGAAAAGGCACACATAATGAACATTATCGCCGAATTGAAAGGAGCTTAAAATGAATAATACTCCGAAAATCAGAACAATAAAACAGACCATACAGGAGCTTAAAGCCAAAGACAGCGCAACAGCTTTTACAGAGAGTGCGTTGCGCCGGGCGATAAGCTCGGGAGATATTCCGCACATCAGAGCAGGTAATAAAATACTTGTCAATCTTGATGTAGTTGAAAGCTATTTAAGCGGCAATATCGTATCTGACCATGTACCTGAAGGCGGTAAAATCCGCAGATTGGCATAATTAAGGAGCTTATAATTGCTATAAGCTCCGAAAAATAAGAAAAGCAACCGCATATAGCAGCCGCTTAACTGTAAACATATTCAATTAACATATTCAGTTTACAGTAAAGGGGCGATAATGTCAATGACAAATGAACGATTAGCGGAGCTTATAAAAGAAGGACACGGGGAATACTGCGCCCAATTATGGGAACAGACAAAAAAGCTTTATCATGTTAAAGCTTTTAATTTTTACAACCGTAACCGTGAAAGGTGTATACGCTATAGCGTGGAGCTTGAAGACCTGCAGCAGTCAAGCTATTTTGCAATGTTGGCGGCTGTTAAAGCCTATGACAGCGCAAAGGGGCTTAAATTTGTTACATATATAGACTTTTACTTAAAAAACGAGCTTAACACCTTAACGGGAATAACAAGGCAAAAAAAGAATCCGTTAAATAATTGCAACAGCCTTGATAAATCGGTTGATGATGAAAGCGAAGATACATATCTTGATTTTATCGAAGATAAAGAATCATATCGAGCTTATGAGGATATAGACCGACAAATAACGCTTGATAAGCTCAGGTACATTATAGATAAAGCATTGAGGAGCTTACAGCCTAAATATGCAGAGGTTCTGAAACTTCGATACTTTAACAAGATGTCATTAAAAGAAATAGCGGAGCTTGAAAATGTTTCGATTAATGCAATCAGGGAAAGAGAGAAGCAGGCACTGAAAAAGCTGAAAGAATCACAATATATAGGAGCGCTCAACGAATTTAAAAATGATTTGATAAGCTCCCGAGCTTACCGAAGCACGGGGCTGCGTTCTTTTGAAACTCTCGGCGGCAGTTCTGTAGAAATAACTCTTGAATATGTAGAACAAATGATAGCAAAAATGAAAAGCCCCCCCGGGTCAAAAAAATAACAATTTTTTTAAAGAATGGAATATCGGGGTAAAAGGGAAATCAATTCCGATATCTCGCACGCGTGAGATTTTTTCTTTATAAAAATATAATTATTAAAAGAGAAATATAAGCAAAAACATTTAAAAAACATTCTTTTTGGTGCTTTTTTATAGCTTTTTAAGCTCCGTTTTTACATAAAAAAAGAAATAACCGCCAAAGCCGACCAAAGCCAACGGTTATTTCAATAGCAAAAACAAACAACTGCTCACAATATCGTGAACGGCTTGCCTTTGCATTTATTATACACATGAATAACGGCATTGTCAAGCAACACACAAATGTTCGAAAATAAAAGTGGGACCTTGAAAAGTTAATACCGCCAAGGTTTTTATAAGTGTCCGTATGAGGCACTTCGAACCCTCGGTAAAGGTATTAACTTAACGACCAAAGGAGCTTAATAATGCCTTACATCATGCGTACAGTTAAAGCGGGAAACACAAAAGAGATAACAAAATATTATTCTGCCCGGTACGGTAGAAAGCATCGCAGATTAGAGAATCGAGCGGAAACCGAAGAAAAGCAAAAAAGAGTAAATGAAAATAATGCTGAAGATAAGCTCCGATGGCTTATAAACAGTAACTTTAAAAAAGATGATTTGTTTATTTTGTTGACTTATGCAGGTGATGCGCCTGAACCGGAAGAAGCTGCCCGAGCTTTGGCGGCTTTTCTCCGTAAGCTCCGAAAAGAATATCGAAAAAGGGGGAAAGAGCTTAAATATATAGCTGTTACAGAGTATGAAGCAAAGCGAATTCATCACCATGTGATAGCTAATGATATTGACTATAAAATAATAAGCTCCTTATGGACTGCAGGACAAGCACGTTTTGAAACAACCTATTCAGATGATTTTTATAAGCTCGCACATTATCTCGTAAAAGAAACAAACCGCACATATAAAGATAAACAAGCAAGTTCTAAACGTTGGAATGCAAGCAAAAATTTAAAGAAGCCTGAAATTGAAAAAGAGATTGTAAAAGCTGACAGTTGGCGCAAAGTTCCGCAGGATAAAGACGGCTACAAGGTTCAGGTTGATAGCATTGTCAACAGCTTTGATTATTACGGCTATCCGTATCAGAAATACACCATGATTAAAAACACAAATGAAAAGAGCAAGAACCGATTACACAGGCGAATATAACAAATTAAAATACGGTTTTGCAGTCAAATGCAAAACAGAGATAAGAAAGGAAAAAACATGGTTGAAAAATTAAGAGAACTATATGAAAAGCATGATTTAATATCTGTGAATTACGGCTTGTTGGAAGAGCTTGAAAACAAGGCGGTAAAATTACGGCATTTAAAAGAATCTTATCAGCTGAATGCCGATTCTGAACGTATATATGATGAAACTATCGAAAGAATTGAAAAGCAAAAAGAGCTTATATTAAAAGAAATCAACGACTATATGCAGTTGTTTTCAGAACTTCGGGAACGGTTATCAAGAATTAACAACGCTAATTATGAGCGTGTTTTAACGGAACGCTTCTTTAACTGCAAAACGTTTGAAAAAATAGCTCATGATATGGGTTATTCCATGCGCCAGACCCGAAGGTTTTATAATGCCGCTTTAGAAGTGTTTGAAACGCTGTAATGTAACATAATAAGCTCATTTTTGTTATATTCGCCTTATTTTTTTATAAACAAAGAAAAAGCAGGAGCTTAACTCCTGCAAATTCTCATTTATATGCTTTTGGGTGTGCTTTGCGGTCTGCACGGACAAGCTTTTTAAGCTCTTTTTCTGATAAATCAAGTCCCCAAACATGTACAAGTCTGCCCTCGATATCGTAATAAGTGCCGAACACTTCAAATTTTCGGTTTGCAATGCAGATATATGAACCTTCGGGAGAGGGGCATATTTCATCAATTGCAATTGCTTCATATTTGCAAGTGAAACGGTTGAAAACATTAATACCCTCATAAATGCCGATAAGCGGCACAGAATCACTTTTTGTGTTATGCTTTGCAATGTAGGTGTTAAGCTTGTTTCGGGTTTCTTCAAGTTCTTGGCTGCTAATTGGCGGCACATAATATTTGTTATTCATTGTGATGTACTCCTTTTTATCTATAGCAAGATTATATGATATTTACTGGATAAGTTCAAGATGAAATATTAAATAAAAATTTAAAACCTTGCAAGTCCTGCATCCGTTAAAAGTTTCAATGTCTGAAAATTAACCATGGCGATAACTTCAGCAAAAGCACGGGCTTGCTCGAAGCCGTAAATAATACGGTAGAAATCGTTTTTATCATCCGGGTTATACTTGTCAAAATAATCGTCAAGCAAAGAATTAATCAGATGATTTGATTGTTCTAAAGCTAAAAAAGCAGAAAATAACAAATCACTGCTTATAATTTCTTCTTTTGTTTTCTTGTGTTCTGTCATGTTTAATTACCTTTCTGTTGACTTTTTGAAGCGGGGAGCTTATAATAAGCTCAACCCGCTCCGTTTAATTGGTGGGGTGGGGTTGCCCTTATCATTTGCTTTGGTCGGCGTTCTGATAAGGGCTTTTCTTATGCAACGCTGAATCGCATGGAAGTTGACGGCTTGCAATACTGTGTGTAAAGTTCGCCGTGTGTAGCTTTGAAAGAATTGGTATCAAAGCGGTTGCTTGTTACTGAGGAATAACGGAGCTTAAAAACATCAACGGTCATTTCTGATGTTCCAGTCGCCTTCATGTGCGCCTTAAGTTCGTCTTTGATTGCTTCGGCTTCGGCGGTAGCTTCTTCGATAAGCTGTTGCAGTTCTTTAAGCTCCCTGACCTTTGCGATTAATTCGTGTGTTGACATTGTGAAAACCTCTCTTTATATTTGTTTCTGCCCTCTGTTCGCTTGCGTTACCTGCTTATGTTGCCGCTTATGTCCGGCGCAAGGGGTTAACGGTTTACCGTGTCGGGGTCTGTTGTTAAGCGGTGGGCGGCTTTAAGTTATCTATCACTCCGTGAATTTCTATCAGGCTTATCCGTTCCCACTCTTATGTAACATTCTTGATTTCAGCTGCCGCTTATTTTCGCCTGTCTTCTCTTAACCTTGTAGCTACATTATACACTAACATTCGTGTAAATTCAATTGACATATTGCACGAAAATTCGTGTTAAAATTCGTGTGTATTTTACACTTGAATTCGTGTAATCACTGTGATATAATGTGTATAGTGGGAGAAGAGTTTATATTATAAGCTCGCCCGGATATTTAGAAAACAGAACAGAGGTGTAAAAATGTCATTACAGTATAAAATTGATGTTCTTGCAGCATTAAAAGCGGCAGGGTATAACACAACAAGGTTGAGAAAAGAAAGATTATTAAGTGAATCAACAATACAAAAATTCAGAGATAAACTTCCGGTTTCTTGGGAAAACATTGCAACGCTTTGCAAGCTGCTTGATATGCAAGTCGGCGATATAATTGAATATATCCCTGATTAAAACAAAAAGCGGTTAAACAGCCGTATAAAGCTGAATAACCGCTAAAAGAAATATTTGACATTTTTTGATTTATTATGTATACTTTAAATGGAATAAGAAACAAATTAAAGGATTATTTAGGATGAGTGAGAAACACAAGAGAAATATTACGGAAAGCTTAAGTGATGCGGACCTACACAAAACATTGCTTGATATTGAAGGCATGATAGTATCTCTGCCACCGAAACAGCAACACATAATGGCGGAATGGCTTAGTACATGGTGTCAGTATATAAATTTTGAAAAAACATTCAATCCACAAAAACTTAAGTATTATAAACGAGGGGATATTGTTTTAGCTCATTTTGGTTATAATACAGGAAGTGAATTGGGCGGAGTGCATTATGCTGTTGTAATCGAAAAAAACAATAACAATGCAAACAATACAGTTGTAGTTGTTCCGATATCATCATTGGATAATGAAAAAACAAAAGATGATTTGCATAAATCGGATGTGTTTTTAGGAACTATTGTTCCCGGTAGTGACAAGGTAAGTTTTGCGAAGCCGTCACAAATAAGGGCGATATCTAAACTTAGAATTATTAAACCCAAAACCAAAAAAGATGGTCAATGGAAACTTTCTAGTGACAAATTGCAAGAAATTGACGATAAAATTATAGAATTATTAACAAAATAAAAATTTATCAAAATATCTTGACAAAATCAATAATATTCTTTATAATATCCAATTGTTCCATGCGAATGTTTGTGCATTTTTTTGAATGGAACACATATAATGATTGTACCCCTTGCGGGTCTTATAAAAAATGCTATACCCCTAGCGGGTGGCAAAATGGCGGGCGATTTGCTCGCCATTTTGTCTTTGTTGGGGAAGTGTTTTTTGTGTACTATTTGTGTACCAATGGTACACAAAACCGCTTAAAACTATGAAATGATATGAAATGCAAAACGGCTGAAATTGTTGATATATAAGGAATTGTGCAAAAATATAAAAAGCCGTAAAACGAGAGCTTCGTATCTACGAACCAAAAGGTCAGGGGTTCGAATCCCTTGCAGCGCGCCATCTCGAGTGTTCATAACGGATTCAAGTTGTGAACACTCGATTTTTTATTTCAGTTATATTTTCGAGCAGGCTTTATGCCTGCTCTTTTTGTTTGCTACGGACAGTTTTTATGCCGATATATTCTTTGAGATATATTCAACCGCAACTCCCTGTCTTGTGTCGGCTCGGTAATATTCCCATTCGCTTTCGGTCAGCGGTATTTCGAGATAGCCTACAAATCGGTAGTAAATTACAATTCTCTGCGTTCTGTACTTTCCCGTTCCCTGCGTTTCGTAAACAACGATTTTGTCTATCAGTTCTTTGAGCAGCGGTGCTGTTAGTGTTTCCATTTGCATAAACTTTCTCACAGCTGATATGAATTGCTCCTTGCCTTTCTGCATTGCACCGAGATTGCTCAGCTGCTCACGGTATTGCTGAATCTTTGTTTTGAGTTCAAGCCTTTCGCTTTCATATTTGTTAGATAACTGCATAAACCATTCGTCGGTTACCTTGCCCGAAATATTATCTTCATAAAGCCTTTCATACAGCCTCGCAACATCTTCATTTCTTGCGATTGCTCTGTCAAGCTCTTTATGAACCTGTTTCTTTTCTGCAATAAGATCTTCGTTTGTCTTTTCGGCAAGCATATCGGCAAATGCTTCTTCGTCATATTCAAGAAACTTCGCAAGCCGTTTGAGTTCAAGCATCACAACCTGCTCTATTGCATCCGCACGGACATAATGCCTTGCATCGCAGGTACCTCTTGTGTCTTTCTTGTAGTTGGAACAACTGAAAAACTTGATATCTTTGTTACGGGGATTCACGTGATGCCACAGCTTGTGACCGCAATCCGAACAGTAAAGCAAATCGCTGAATATGCTTTTCTCTCCGTTCTCGGGTTTGGGTGCTCTCCGTTTGGTGTTTTTTATGGATTTCTGAACCAGCTCAAAAGTTTCACGGTCAACTATCGGCTCGTGAACATCTTTAAAAATTACCCAGTTTTCTTTTGGAGTTGCCAATCTCCGCTTGTCTTTGAACGAACGGGAATATGTCTTGAAGTTGATAACATCTCCGCAGTATTCCTGGCTTTCAAGGATTCTTCCGACTGTTGTTGCCATCCATTTGCACGGGTCAGCAGGTTTTCTTCCGCTTTGCCTGATGCCTTTTTCTATCATATATGATGTAGGCACCAAAACTTTTTCTTCGTGCAATATCCTTGCAATCGTTTCGTTGCCTTTGCCCTCAAGACTCATTTGAAATATCCGTTTCACAACAGCAGCCGCTTCGGGGTCGATTATCCATTTTTTCGGATTGTCGGGAGATTCGATATATCCGTAAGGCGGTTTTGAAAGCGGTTCGCCCGAATTACCTCTTATTCGGTATGATGAGCGTACTTTTCTGCTGATGTCCCTTGCATAAAGCTCGTTGATTACGTTTCTTATAGGTGCAAATTCGTTGTCACCGTCTGCACTGTCAACTCCGTCATTTATTGCAATGAACCGGACATTTTTCTGCGGAAAGTAATTGTCGGTATAGTAGCCGACTTCAAGATAGTTTCTGCCCAGACGGGACATATCTTTTACAATTATCGTTGAGACATATCCAAGTTCAATATCCTCAATCATCTGCTGAAATGCGGGACGGTTGAAGTTTGTTCCCGTATATCCGTCATCTACATAAACTCTAGGATTCTGAAAACCGTTATCCTTAGCGTACTTCTGCAATAATTTTTTCTGATTAACCACCGAATTACTGTCGCCTTCGGTACCGTCATCACGGGATAATCGGCAGTAAAGTGCGGTAAAGCCTTGTTCTTTTTTATCCTTCGACTGCATAGTCCTCCTTTCCGGCAGTCAAACACACATTGTTCGTTTCAAGTATATCTTCATCTGTGTTTACTGTCAAAGGTATGAAATCACTTCTGATAATTCTTTTAATTTTATCATGGAACGTTGCCTGCTTGTTTTTTATGTCATACGGAACAAAACGGGATTCAACCGTATATCTGACACCGTTGATTGTATATTCGTTTGCACCGCACGATACGGACTTGATAATTGCAATGTTGTTTGGCTTTTTCATTTTGTAATATCCTTCTTTCTTTGATGTTTATCGTAAAATTCAAGTGCTTTATAAATATGTTCTTCCTTGTCTTTCGGGGTTGAAAATTTTCCGAGGAATTTATCATATTTATCGGAGCTCAGTTTCAGAAATTCTTTCTGATTCGGCTTTGCGGTTGTCATGATTTTAAAAATCATATCCATATCAAGACGGTGAAGCTGCGAAAGCTGTTTCATTTTCTGTGCCTGTGACAACGACGGAGTGCAGTCCTCACTTTGTATTGTTTCGAGCAGATTTTTCTGTTCTTCTTCGGTGAGATATGAGATTTCGACGGCGGGAGTAAATGCAATTTTTCCTTTATCAACCATATCCGAAAGTTCGGGGATAAGATGAGTGAGCCGGATGTATCTTTGAACCTGTCTGCCGCTTTCTGCCTGTGAGATAAACTCGGCACTTTTCAACTTGTCGACAAGTTGTCGCGAAGTTGATTTGCCCTGATGCGATATGGCATCCATTTTCATTTTGAATGCCTTTGCTTTTTCGCTCGGCGGTATGTTTTCACGTTGTAGATTGCAGTCAACAACCGCAATCGTTGCGGTAGCTCTGTCAATGGCATAAATTAAAGCAGGTACCGTTTTCAGCCCTGCTTTCCTTGCTGCACGGAGTCTTCTGTGACCCGAAACAACCTCATATTCATCTTCCGTGTTTTCCTTTGGTCTGACAATCAAAGGATTTATGATTCCGTTTTGCTGTATGCTTTCGATAAGCATATTCATTTCATCGTTATCGGGTACGCTGAACGGATGTCCCTCAAACTGATGAAGCTTTTCAATGGGTATATTTACTGTTGATTCTGACATTAAATTTTCCTTTCATTATTCAATATTCTGTTCCTGCTTTTTGTAAGTGGAACGGTCAGTTTGTGCTGTCAGTTTCTTCGCTTCTTCAAGGCGTTTGAGAACAGACGGCTTTTCGTTTTCTTTATGCTCCATAGCTTGGGTTACAATGCATCTGATTTCTTCAAGCTCACGGAGTTCGGATTGATGGGTGGATAGGTTGGCGGTTAATGATTTCTGATGTTCTGTCAATGCAGATATTTCAGATTTTATCTCTGCTTTTGCACTCGGTTTACATTCGGGATTTGCTTTCATATATCGTACAGCAGTTTTGTATTTCTCGATTTCGGATTCGTGTTCGGAATAATACTTTTCTTTGCTTTTCTCAAAAAATGTTTTTGAATATTTATCATAAATCGGTTTGTATTTTTCATAGTCCTCAATCTTTGAAATGTGCTGTTTCAGACGTTTGATTTTCTTTTCATCTGCTTTGATTGATTTTCTTGTTTCATCAATCGGTTTCAGAATTTCATTCAGTTCATCAAGAGTGCAGATGTTTCTGTTTTGCAGAATCATAATTGCCTGCGATATTTTCTTTAAGTCTGCAACAGCACCTTTTGTCTGTGCAGATTTACTCCAATCGCTTCTGCCTTCTTGCCTCATATCGAGATATGTATTCAGAATATCGATAAGCGTTGTTTCGGGTTGATTGAATTTTTCAAGTTCTGCAATGATTTCCTCAATCCAGCTTTTGAGAATTTTAATTTTCTCTTTGATTTCTGTAAGCAGTGCATTTGTAGATTTTATCAGTCTGTTCTTATCGCCCTTATTGGTTTTTATGCCTTTGCTTTCCATCTGACGGACTGCAACTCCTTCGTGAACGGTTGGTATTTTATTAACACCTTGTCGCTCATAACTGCGATAATCAATTCTGTCTGCGATTTGTTTTTCTTCAAACTTTTCGTTGCACATTCTTGCCCATTCGCTTCGCCAATGTTCAAGAGTTTCGGGTTTACCCCAATCGGTTGTCGGCACGGCAGAGAAGATGTAATTTCCGTTATGGTCGGTTACTCTTTCGCCGTTTCGGTCAAGCTCATAAACTCGTTTTTGCTTGTTGCCCCATTCACCGTTTTTCTCAATCGGTCTTATCGGACACAGCACATGAACGTGAGGATTTGCGATGCCGTTTGTTTCGGGGGAATGAATTGCAAAGTCTGCAATCATTCCTCTTTCAACAAACTGCTCTCGAATGAATTTCTTTGCGAGAGAAATGTTTTCTTCCATTGTAAATTCATTCTGCAAAGCAAAATCAAAACTGTATGCAAGCTGAGCTTTTTTACCTTTTTCGATTTTCTCAACTTCGTTCCAAAGAGTTTCTCTGTCGGAAAGATTTTGCGGAACATAATCAGGCAACATAATTCCCGATTCAACGACTCCGCCTTTACGGGTATAATCGCTGACTTCACCGTAATATTCACTCTTTAATTTTTCGCCTGCACGGTAGGCGGCACATGCAACCACACTTTGACCCGTACTCCGTTTTATTTGGGTTACATGAAAATGAAAAAGTGACATTACGGCAACAACCTTTCCATATACATTTTCACTTCGGGCAGATCGAAAATGAATTCGGCAAGCTGATAAAAATCTGCAGAAGTCATATCCTTTGTTTCGGGACAGACACTTTCAATTGCACCGCCTTTTTCACAAAGACGGTGAGTACGTTTTGCTCTGTCACCTTTGGTGATATACTCAATGCGATTCTCAAGACGCTGTTTCTGATGTTCAAGAATTTCTATTTCCTTTTCATTTTTTATTTTTTCTTCAATTAATTCTTCTTTTGATTTACTCATAAATTCTCCTTTTCTGTTTTTGGATACAAAAATCCCGTTGCTTCAGATGAAACAACGGGATAATTTATTGGGATAGCTGCAACGCAGCGCAAGGGTAAAACCCTTGTTTAAAATCTTTGATTTTTCATTAGCGGAGCTACGCACATATACATTTCGAAAGGATATGTATAGAAGTGCGCCCTTCGGGAATTATTCTTACATCGATAACCAAGTCATTTGTTTCGTAGCAAGTTAATACACAGATAAAATTAAAATATACCTGTTTTTTATAGCAACCAATTTTACGCATATTTATCGGAAATCTTTATATGATGTTAAAACATCAAAAATCAATGTTTAGAAAAAAGTTACACCATAATCCTTTTCCTTGCCACACTTAACACATTTTTTTGTGAATAAGCCTTTGAATGTTCCACCGCAATGTTGGCATAAGCCTTGTTTGCGTCGGTTGAGTTTTTCTTCTTCAATTCGTTTATTGTTCAAAGTTTCCTTCTCTTTTTCGATACGAATTTGCTCATTTTTGATACGAATTTGCTCTTTCTCAAACATTTCTTTTTGTTTTTCTTCCTCGATCAGTTTACGTTCATTCTCTATATCAAAAGCATTATTGAACAGTCTGATTTTATCGAGTTGCGTCAAAGATTCTGCCGAGATTGTTCCGATTTTTCCAGTCGCAAGAATTTTTCCTTTTTTCGTTAAGCCTACTGTAAATTTATCACCTGCAGAAATCGCAACAACCTTAGTCCAGTTATCAACATTACACTGGCCGTAAGTGTTATCACCGCAGGATTCAACCTTTCCGTTTTTATTCAATGCAACAGTATGACATCTTCCACAAGAAATCGCTATAATATCTTCCCAATCCTCTACATCCGTTGCAAATTTAGAACGTTCTGCATCACCTTGACAAACAATCGTACCATCGTCCCTCAAACCGAGCGAATGTACATCCCCCTCTGCATATTCAACAATATGATCCCAGTCAAAATAGTTACGAGAAGAGTCAACAACTGTTCCATCATTTTTTAAAGCGCAGATCTTATAATATCCTGAGCAAATCGATGTCAGATTTGTAAGGCCATCAAAAGCATCAATATTTGCAAACTGAAAATCCTTATTATTGCCTGTTGTAACAATTGTTCCGTCGGATTTAAGACCAAATGTACGAAGAGATCCTGCTGCTATTGCAACAATATCTTTCCAAGATGAAACATCGCACTGACCGTTATAATATTTACCATAATATTTTGTCGCTACAACTGTGCCATCTTTTTTTAAGCCAACTGTATGTTCACTGCCGGCAGCAACAGCAACTATATCTGTCCAATCACCGACATCGCATTGACCGTTAAAATTAGAACCCAATGCCTCTACTGTGCCATCTGCCTTTAAACCGACAATATGATTTGCTCCGGCTGCAAGATAACGGTTGTGAATTTTAGAAATCTTTTCTCGCGCAGCAGAAATTTCATGCAAATTAGCTAAGAACTCTTTGCTCTGCCTCTTGGTTCGTCTTTTTTCTTCCGCTTCTTTTGAGCCATAATACTTTTTACCGTTTTTGTTGAATGTATCTATAACGTTTATATTCAGCAGATAAATCATCCATGTTTCAAGATCTTTTGTATCAGAAAAAATCTCTGATATCAAGTTATCTTTTAACATTTCATCTGAGCTTAAGTATTCATCAGTACCGTTAAGACATATTAAAATATTGAGAAATTTTTTGTAAGTTTTCAAACCTTCTTCAGAGAATATCTTGGATTTGATACCCTCCTTAAGTGCAGCTTCATATCTCATAAGAGGTTCTCTGAGAGCATCCGGAGAGCCGGTAGCAAGAGCCTCCTTTACAGCACCAATAATATCGTTAATTTTTTGTGTTTCTTCCAAAACAGCTTTTTTTCTTTCGATTTTTTTAAGACCAACGACAAGCTTCAAAGCTTCTGTTTTAATCTCATTTTTCTCTTTCAGGTCATTCAACTGTTTTTTGAAATCTCCCTCAGCAAATCTTAGCGCTCTTTCGAAATCTTTAAATGAACTTAAGTCCACGACCAAATTATCAAGTTCGGATAATGATGTCAGCTGTATAGTGCACAAAGTCTTTCCTACATAAGCCTTAGAATCCATAGGATTCATATCAAGAGCCCTGTCGAAATATGTTTCAGCCTGTTGAAAATCTCTGTCTTCAAGGTAAATATATCCACGAGTTGTTAATGCTTTTGCGTCAGAATTCGAAGAATTTTCGGTAACCGGAGCAGTATTGACACCGACAATTTTTTCAATGCCTCTTGTCAAATCCTGCATAAAACCGATTTTACCCATATCCTGTGCCTGAAGCGCCTTGAATTCGTCAGGCAAATCATATGCATCCATATCTTTATAGCAAGGAACAAGAACTTTTGACTTATCCTTTGCCATAAGCTTCAGAAATCTTGACCATTCATTCTTAACCCAAACAGCCTGGAAATACTCATATTTAGTACCGATAGAAAGCATTACCTTTGCGCTATTAAGAGCAGCAAATATATAGGGTTCATACATCTGACCGAGCTTATCTTCAAGAGTTATTCTCGCAAAGAAAACTTTCATTCCCTTTGCAGTCAGTGCATCATAAACATCCTGAGCCAGAACACTGTCAATTGTTCTTTCGCCTTTTTCGTCTGTTTCCTTGTAGCAGATAAATACATCATAGGGCTTTTCATTCTTACTGATCGAAAGAATGTTATCCATAATGCGGTCAATTTCTCTTGCCTCATCACGGTAAACCTTCTGAGCAACAACATCAGCATATTCCATTGCCATATTGAAGTTTTCATCATTTGCAAGTTTTTCAAATGATGCTCTGTGGCAAGTGGGAACTTTCTTTGCTGTTGCAGGGTCATCAACATATTCAATACCGTAATTGCAAAGGCAAAGACCCCAATATGCTTCTGCTTCTTCGGGAAATTCTGCAATGATGCTTTCGTAAATACCTGCCGCTTTATCGAATTCACTGTTAAGACGAAGGCGGTTTGCTCTGTTGAAAAGATTAACCTTCTTTTCATTATCGGCAGTGGGTACTGTCTGTGTTGTGCCGCAATATTCGCATTCAATAACATTTATATCGGCTTCTATATTCAGATCGCCGCCGCACATTTTGCATTTATAAATTGCCATAGTATTTCCCTTTCAAATTTTATAAATCAGCCAACTTCAATCCACAAAGCGGGGCGAACGGCATTAGTATCATCGTCGATACCGTCGCCGTAAGTGCGGACATCGCCGTCACTTTCGACAGGGGCGGCACGATGCCGATCGTCGCCGGGCGAGCGAAGCCACCAACAGCAGT
>CALAQQ010000150.1 GCA_937888485.1 uncultured Clostridia bacterium | reverse complement strand
TGCCACTGAATGCACCGCCGCCGTGACGGGAATATCCGCCGTATGTATCAACGATAATCTTTCTGCCTGTAAGACCGCTGTCGCCCTGAGGACCGCCTGTAACAAATCTGCCTGTGGGATTGATGTGATAGACGGTATTTTCATCAAGAAGTGAAGCGGGAATGGTTGTTTTGATAACTTTTTCAATAATGTCAGCTCTTATCTGCTCAAGCTCAACTTCAGGAGCGTGCTGAGAAGAGATAACAACTGTATGAACTCTGACGGGATTGTGATTTTCGTCATATTCAATTGTAACCTGGCTCTTTCCGTCGGGACGGAGATAACCGAGGTTTCCGTTTTTGCGCTCATCAGTAAGCTTAGCGCAAAGCTTGTGTGCAAGAGAAATGGGGAGAGGCATGAATTCGGGTGTTTCATCGCAAGCAAAGCCGAACATCATACCCTGGTCGCCTGCACCGAGTCTGTCAACGCCCATAGCGATATCGCCCGACTGCTTATCAAGAGCTGTCATAACTGCACATGTGTTGCAGTCAAAACCGTATTCTGCATTATTATAACCTATATCATCAACAACTTCTCTGACAATTTTAGGAATATCAATTTCAGCAGATGTGGTGATTTCACCCATAACAAGAACCATACCGGTTGTGCAGCAGGTTTCACAAGCAACTCTGCCCATGGGATCCTGAGCGAGAATCGCATCAAGAACGGCATCAGAAATCTGGTCGCAGATTTTATCGGGATGACCGCCTGTTACGGATTCTGATGTAAATAAGTAGTTTGCCATTTTATATACCTCACAAAAATTATTACCAAAAAAATACCCGCCCAAGGAGTCTTAGGCGGGGCTAAAACACCTTATTTTCCGGAAAATTCCGCAGGAATTAGCACCTTGTTCTTAAACAGGTTGCCGGGCTTCACAGGGCCTGTCCCTCAGCCACTCTTAATAAGGGAGTATTCAATTTACATCTTATTATAATACTGTAATTCTGTTTTGTCAATACATTTTTCGACATATCAATTACATATATCGCTGATTGTAACAGAATAAATATGAGGTGCATATGAAATTCTGTTGTTGAATCTGAATGAACCGTCATTTGAAAAGATTATTTCATTTTCACCTTCATTAAGTTGAATATTCAAGGTTACAGTTTTAACGGTATCCCAACTGTAAGTGTTTCTGCACCATAATTTATCTTTTCCGTTTACAGTTATATACCTTTCAATCAAATCAACATTATAACTGTGAACTCCGCCTTCTTCGTTGTTTGAATATGCAACGGTCATTCTGTAATTGCCCGATTCAGGAACATTGATTTTAAACGATGCTTTACCGTTATCACATGAAATGCCGTCAATATATCCGTCATAAAGAAATGCTGTTTCTGAAAGTGTCATTTTATCGGCATCAATTGTTTCGGAAAAGCATTTTTTATCTGTTGTGTTAATTATGCAGTCGGTATCTTTATCTGTTTTAATGTCGATATAATTAAGCCCTCTGCGAAGATAAACAACAGAATTGCCGTCTGTAAAAGCATTTGCACCATCGATTGAGAATTCAGCTTCAACCGATTTTATTTCATAAAAACCGTCGTAAGGTGCAACAGCAAGGAACGATTTATTATGAGTGTTTGTTCTGTCGCTGTCGTTTAAAACTGTTATTTCGTCAATATCTTTGTGTTTTTCAACAAGCATACTGTCAACAACAAAAGTCCCGTTTTTATGAGCAAATGTGATTGAATGACTTCCTTTTTCAAGGTAACGCACAAGAGTCATTTTGTCTGTATATTCGCTTTTTATAGTATTTGGTAATGAAAGAGTTTCAGTTACACCGTCAAGCGTCATTAACGCCTGAGAATCTTTTCTGTCATCGGGAGTAGTGCCGTCATTGGAATTGCCGAAAATGAGCTTTAAATCATAGCTTCCGTTTTCGGGGATATCAAATGTAACTGTTACCGAATCACCGTCGTTTTCAAGACCTCCGACCATTCCGTTTTGCTGACCTGTTGTTGCATATGCGCTGTCGTAAGTGTATGAATGACCTGAAAGAATGCCGTTTTCAAATTCATATCTTACAGGAAGAAAATTATTATAATAATCATCTTTTTCTTCTTCTGCTTCTGTAATAACAACATGATAAACTGCTGTAGGGTCCGGATTATTTATATCAACTCTAAGCTTACCCCAAATGACATCTGCCGTATATTCGCTGACTAAAACAGGGGAGTTGACTATTCCCGAAAGTCCTTCAAAATAAACGCTTTCAATCTTCACATTAACTTTTTTACCAAGATTGGTTTTGCCGAGATTCTTAAACGAAATTCCGCTTGTATAATCACAGCCTCCGCATATAACATCAATTTTATCTTTATCGTTTGTCATAGATGCTATACCGTTAAATCCTTTATAATGGAAACGGTTGTAGTTATATTTTATAACATTTGCAAAGTCAGAATGAAGAATGTCAATTATTTTAGATTTCAATAAAGAGCCTTCCATATCTGCATACCAACGGAAAAGCCACCAGTTGGAGTTGGGACTGTTGTTATCTGCTGCAGTATCACAAAGATTATTTGCAAGACGCCAATAAGCTGCATTTGCATAAGCACCTGATTTTTCGATGCAGGCGATATATTTCAGCATATCTGCGGGTGCACCGCATTCATACATTGTTCCGTATTCAGTTATTATTATAGGCATTTCTTTTATTTCGAGACTCTTTTCAATGTTTCGGTAATCATCAATGTGGTCCTGCCAGAATAGGGAGGATTTTTCACCGAGTTCATGATAAATCATTATGTCGGGAAGACAGTTGTTTTCTTTGCAGTATTCAAGAAAATGAGTTATTTCATAGCTGTCATAGTCACAATATCCGGGTCCGCCTATAACTGCGTCGGGATAAAGTGAATGAATGAGATTGTATGTTTCTTTCCAAGCGTCATAGAAACGGAATTTTGCAGCATCATCAAACATAAGCCATGTTCCGTCATCGGAAGGTGTACCGAACCATACGGCGTTATCTGTTTCGTTATACGGGCAAATAACAAGTCTGTCGGAATAATTCTTATCCCAGAGTTTGATTATGCTTTCTTCAACAAGAGGAAGAAACCTGTTTCGTACAAATTCTTCAGGATTATAATTCCCTGATTTTCGCAATTCATCAATTTCCTGCCAGCAATAATACCATGTATCAAAACAATCCTGAAGGTAAACGGTGATATAATCGCAGTCAGGTAGCATTTTTGCTGCCTCATCAACATCACCGATAGGATGCTGCAAACCGTCAATTACTTTTTGTGAAACGCTTGAAATATCGATGCTTTCAACCATTGCTGCATCGGGAACACCGTTCTGTGCGATGCCGTAAAGAAATCCGGAAGCCCTGCTTGAAACTTCGCCTTCACTGACAGATGCATCAACCTCAAGGGTTGGTTTGAACATATATGGAAGCCCTTCACTTGCAAGTGAAAGAACTGTAATTATACTTAAAAAAAAGCTGATTATCTTTGTCATGTCAACCTCTGATTATTTTATAAATTTTTCTGCAAATTCATTGATTTTTGCTTCATAAGACGCGCTGTTAACCGGATAACTTTCTGCATGAGCTGCACCATCAACAATCAGAATATCCTTGTAAGGTGCATTGCAGTTGTTATAAAGCTGATAAACCATTTTTGTCGGAACGAAATCATCAATACCACCATGAATAAAGAGCATGGGAACTCTTGCGGTTTTAACGGCTTCAATCGGATTGACATCTTTAAATTCAAAACCGGAAATGAGTTTGTTGAATTTGCTTGCAATTGCAAGAACGGGTGCGGCTGCAAACCTCATTTTTCCTGTATTATGAACAAATTCATCGTGAGCCGATGTGTATCCGCAATCTGCAACAGTAAACTTAACGTTTGAGGGAAGTCGGTCATTACCCGTCATCATTGTTACCGTTGCACAACCCATTGAGACACCGTGAAGAATTATTTGAATATCCTTGCCGAATTCATTGCGCATGAAATCAAGCCAAGCAAAACAATCTTTATATTCATGATAACCGAAACCGATATATTTTCCGTCGCTTTCACCTGCCGCCTGGTGATCAACTATGAAAATGTTATATCCTTTATCATGATAGAATTTCGCCATATTCTGAAACTCAAATCTTCCGTTTCCTCTGTAACCGTGGCTGCCGAAAACATAGACATTGCTTTTTGTTTCAGACGGTAAGAAATATCCTTTGAGTTTATATCCCTTATTGTTGGTTATTTCGTATTCGTCAAGAACCTGATTATAAAACCAGGCGATTTTTTCTTCATTAACAGAATTATCTTCAGGTAATCCGGAAGGTCCGACCATTAATGAGCCAAGTTTCTGCGATAGTTTTGCATTTCTGTTCATAACTTCCTGAAAAGAAATATATCCTGCACCGGCAAGTGCACCTGCGGCAAATCCTGCTATTTTTAAATATTTCTTTGTTTTTATTTTCAAGGTTAACTCCTCCTATACTTATATGTAATTATTTTATCAAAAAATATTTTCGTTTTCAACAGATAATTCAAAAAGCTGCGTTTAAACCGCAGCTTTTTAAGGTCAGTAACTATCTTAAGAAAATTTTAGCAATCAAATCAAAAATTATTTCGAAAAACTCATAAAAATTGACAATTTTTCCGGGTCTGTTTGTGGCGGTAATTGTATAACCGCAATCCGAACAGACTTGTTTGCTAACTGTGTTTCCGTTGGAATCGGGTTCAAATTTACTCCATTCGCTTAATGAATGCTCTTTTATTGCGTAGGTTGTTTCATTTTCAATTTGACCGCAACTCTCACAAACGGTTCTTTCATAGCCAGCATTCTGACATGTTGAATCAACTTTTTCGGTTACAAATGAATGACAGTTTTCGGTAAATGCTTGTATATAAAGATTTCCCCAACCTCTTTGTGTATTATCAATCCATGTTGTTGCATTTCTTCCGACATTGATAAAACTTTCACCTTTATTTATTGAAAATGACACTCCGTTTTGATTGTATTCAAAAGGAATATAATTGACACCGTCAGGACTTAAGCATTCAACAACAACCGAGAATAATGAATCAGGTGATAGCTGAACGCTACTCGGAAGCTCAATAGTATGATATCCTTGTCTCGGAATAAAAATTTCCGTTGAAAGAGCAAGTGTACCCTGGTTGGGACAGTAATAATTTGTTCTGAGATCTTTATAAATCTGGATTGTTACATCACATGCTTGTGTAAGAGTGTATATTGAAATTGATGTTAATTTTTCGCATCCCTTTGCTTTAAAAACATTGGCAGTTTGAATAGGAGATGAATTGTTGAAATATACCTGGTATCCCGTTCCGTTATAAGTGTAATTATTGCTGTTTTCGTTAATCTGTTTTGAAGTGAATCCGGCAAAATATGTTATTGTTTCATCATAGTATGAAATATAAAAATATCCGTCGTCACCCCAGTATTTGCTCCAACTGTTTTTACATATCCATGCACCGTTATTTTCGGGATTTATTACAGCGTTGAAGTTTTCGGCGGGATAATTGTCATCCCAACCGACAATTGTTATTTGATGGTTAATTGATCCGTTATTGGTATTCATATAATATGATGCGGTTGATTCGTTGTAATATGGGTCGTCAAAATAGAATGCTGCAGTAACGCTTCCGTGGTCATAAATCCATTGTTTTGTGTCATCCATATCAAGCATTAATTCCGATGAATTAATTACTATACCGCTTCCTGTATCATATCTGTTTTCTTCCGGATAACCTGTCATTTGAGTTATGTCATAAGGATTAAAAGGAAAGTCAGATTCTTCAGCAACTCCGTTCCATCTTGCAAGAGGTGCGGTAACGGTAAGCCAGTTACCGCCTGTATTATAAGGAGATTCATAGTTTATTCCGTCGCCGTAAGTGGAGTCTTCTGTGTTGTCGGTAAGACTTCTTCCTGAAAACCAGGAAAGATGAGCTTCGGAATAATCGGCATTATCAAGGGTGTCAAATCCTTTAATAATACTGTCACTCTCAAGTGCAGACAAAGTAGAGAATGCCCAGCAGTTACCTGATTCACCCTGATATTTAACTTTGGTTATATATCCATGCTCTCTTGAATCATATCTTTCGGGTATAACAGAAAAAAGTCTGACCCTATCATTGACGGGAACAAACAAATCCTTGTTTACTTCTGATATTTCATTACCGTTTTGGTCAATAAACCGATAATCGGAATATCCGAAGCCATCAGTTGTGTTACTTTCCATAGTGAAAATATTGAAATTTTCAGTGCTTTCTTTTGCACTTGCGGATATGCCTGCGACACTTATAAAAATGAATGATACACATAACAAAACCGATAAAAGCTTTCTCATAATAATCTCCTTTTTACAGCTGTTAATCGCATGTGTTTTTGGATTTCATCTGAATAATATTCAAGAAAAACAAGAATGAAGAAAATCTAAATAATACAACTGTTAACTTTATTATACCACTTTGAACAAATAATGCAACAATTAATTATAAAAAAGAAAAATTATATTGTTAAATTGGAATATACGTTTTTTAAAAATTCGACAGGAAAAATCCTGCCGAATTCCAATTACATATTATCTAGTTTTTTCAGCCATAAATTTGCACTTGCATCGGAAGGCATTCTGAGGTAGGTTGAGGGAGATATACCTACAGAGCCGATTTTGACTCCGTCGGGCATACAACTTCTCTTGAACTGTTGTGAGAAAAACCTTCTGTAAAATGTTTTGAGCCACTTAAGAATTGTTTCGCTGTTAAAGTCATCTTTAAATGCTTTCTTTGCGAGGAAATAAATTTTGTCGGGCTCAAATCCAAAACGAATAATGTTGTAAAGGAAAAAATCATGGAGGGCATAAGGACCGACAATATCTTCCGTCTGCTGTGCAATTTCACCCTTTGCATCGGGAGGGAGAAGTTCAGGACTTATCGGTGTATTAACAATGTCTTCAAGATATTCCTTTCCGGTATCGAAATATCCGTTTTTGATAAGGCTGTCAATAATCCATCGGATAAGAGACTTCGGAACACCAGAATTAACACTGTACATGCTCATATGGTCACCGTTGTAAGTGCACCAGCCGAGTGCCATTTCGCTCATATCACCCGTACCGACAACGAGACCGCCAACTCTGCCTGCATAATCCATAAGGACCTGAGTTCTTTCTCTTGCCTGAGAATTTTCATAAGTAAGGTCAAATGTATTTTTATCATGACCTATATCGTTGAAATGCTGAATGCATGCATCTTTAATGTTGATTTCAAGGTTTGTTATGCCGAGCAATTTCATAAGTGAAACAGCGTTATTATAGGTTCTGTCAGTTGTTCCGAAACAAGGCATTGTAATGCCGACAACATCTGAAACGGGTCTGCCGAGTTCCTTTACAGCTTCAACTGCAACAAGCAGTGCAAGAGTCGAATCAAGACCGCCTGAAATTCCGATAACGGGTTTGCAACCTGTTTTATTAAGCCTTTTTACAAGACCTGAAACCTGGATTTCAAAAACAGAAAGGCATCTTTCGGTTCTTTCTTTTTCTGTTGTCGGAATGAAAGGAAGCTTTGAAACTGTTGCATATTCCCCGTCAGCTTCACTGATATCATCGGTAATAAAATAATAATCGAGTTTATTGCAGTTGTATGCTTTAGCATCAGCGAATGTTGTGCTCACAGCTCTGTCATGACGGATTTTACCGAGATCAATATCGCTGATTATCATATAATCGGAAGAAATCTTTTCTGATTTTTCGGCAACAATTTTACCGTTTTCAGCAATAAAACTGTGACCTGAAAAAACTAGTCCCGATGTTGATTCGGTTTTACCTGCTGAACAGAATGCGTATGCACAAATACCTCTTGATGATTGGCTTTTAACAAGGTCGGTTCTTAATGCTCTTTTGCCGACTGTCTCGTTGCTCGCAGCAAGGTTTGCAATAATTTCCGCACCGGATAAGCACAAATCAGTGCTTACAGGTGTGACCGAGAATAAATCCTCGCATATTTCAAAACCGACTTTTACACCTTTAATAGAGAAGACACCGTTTCCGACGGGAATATCATATTCATCATCAAGACCGAAATAATCCGAACCGATTATATCTGTATCAAGGTTTATTGCGGAATTGAAATATCTTTTTTCAAAGAATTCACCCGAATCAGGAATGAATTTTTTAGGAATAACACCGTAAATACATCCGTTATAAATTATTACAGCACAGTTATAAAGTAAACCGTTAATAATAATCGGTGCACCTGCGGCAATTATCGTGTCTGTATCAATGCTGTATTCGGTAAGCTCCTTTATTCCTTTTGAAGCTTCTTTTAAAAGTGTATCCTGAAAGAATAAGTCTGCACAAGTATAGCCTGTAATTCCAAGCTCAGGAAATACAAGCAAATCCACCTTTCGGGTTTTTGCTTCGTCAATAAATTTTTTCATTTCTTTGATGTTGAAATTAACATCTGCAACTTCAACATCCGGAACAGCACAAGCCGTTCTGAAATAATCAAACATAATTATACCTTCTTTCAGGTTATTATCTGCATTCTTTTGGTTTATATCAATTAAAATTTAATTCTGTCAAGAACAGGAACATATTCAAAGCCTTCTTTTACAGCATAATATGAAGGCTTTGGGTTACCGTTACCGTCAACAAGTCCCCAGCCGGTTTCAACAGGACAATCAGCCTGACCGCAAACATAACAGCTGTCGCTGTCGCCCCAGCAATAAACGAAGGCTCCGATAACATAATCTACATCCATGATTTTAGGAATGATGTATCTGTAGAATTCAGCCTGACCGTCGGGTGAATGCTCAAAGCCGTAAAGTCCGAAACCTTCTGCAAGTTCGCAATAAAGGTGGTTTGAATATTCGCCGTTAAAAATAAGATCTGCTCGTTCTTCGGGAGTTCTGTCACCGTAATCTTCAATGATTTCTTCTTTCATATCTTCGGGAAGATTGTTGATGAAATTATCTATGTCAGCTCTTGCTTCTTCTTCACTGTTATATCCGTATTTTTGAAGAATAGCAGTTTTTTCTTCATCGGATTTGGGTTCTCCGTAGCCGATATAACCGAATTCACACATTATAACGGGTTTGTTAGTTACTCTTCTTACGAAATTCAGAATGGTAATATATTGGTTTGCATTTTTAAGAACAGGTTCAAAACAACCGAGATACATATCGAGACCTACATAATCGCAGTATTTATGATAGTCTGACATAAGGAAGGGGAGTTCAAGAATTGAAAGACCGCCAAGATTATATCCGATAATAATATCCTCCCTGATTGGATACATTGCTTCAAGTTGCATTCCGATGAAATCAGCAGCTTCTTCAAGAGTGAGAGGAAGTGTGAAACGGTCAATGCCCATTTCGTTTGTTATCTGGAATGCACCGACAATTCCTCTGAGGTCATTCATATAGAATCTTGCAATTTCCTGAATGCCTTCTCTGCTTTCGGGGTCACGGGGATCAAGTCCGTATTCTATATAATCATCGGGATAGGGTGTAACGCCGAAAATTCTGACACCGTTTTTTACAAAGTCTTCACTCTCTTTTTTCCAATTAATGTAGCTTTGAGAAAGTGAGCCGTCGTTGTTATAGGGGAATGGTATATCATCACGGAACCATTCAATACCTGCTTCGTTAAGCAGATCATACTGAGGATCAGCATGACAAACGCCTTTCATGAACCCGCCGACTTTTTCCTCGGCAATATCAACATTCTTGTCAAATACAGAAAACGGAGTTGCAACAAGAAGCGATGCGAAAGGTGTGATTATTGCAAGCAAAAAACCTACGATTTTCATAAGAACAGTCATAAACATAATTTCTCTCTCCTTTTTAATTAAATTATATCATGGGTAATCCCATAATTACAATATAGAATTGCGATGTAACCCAATTTTGTGTGAGTTTACAGTCTGTCTGCATTAATAACTTTTTCAGCAATCGTTTTGAGTTGGTCCATGTTTTCCAGAGAACCGATTTCCTGTCTGAATGAAGCTGCTCCTCTGATTCCTTTGATATACCACCCTGAATGTTTTCTTGCTTCTCTCATTCCAACATACTCGCCTTTATATTCACAAAGCTTTTCAATGTGATAAATCATAACGTTCATTTTCTCCTCGATTGGCGGATCGGGGAGTAAAATACCGTTTTTCATATATTCATTTATTTGATTGAAAATCCATGGTGCACCGAGAGCACCTCTGCCGACCATAATGAAATCACAACCGGTAGTTTTATACATATTTTCTGCAGAAAATGCATCGACAATATCTCCGTTACCGATAACGGGAATTTTAACCGCTTCTTTGACTTCTCTGATAATATCGAAATTGACAGGCGGTGCGTACATCTGTTTTCTTGTCCTTCCGTGAATTGTAATAACAGATGCACCTGCGTTTTCTTGCATTTCAGCAAACTCAACAGCGTTGATATTGTTTTCATCCCAGCCTGAACGGAATTTAACTGAAACAGGCAACTCAACAGCTTTAACAACAGACTCTGTTATTTTTGCTGCAAGAAGAGGTTCTTTCATCAGAGCTGAACCGCCGCCGTTACCGGCAATTTTCGGAGCGGGACAACCCATGTTGATATCAATTGCACAACAACCTGTATCCGCTGCTTTTTTTGCAGCTTCAGCCATTGTTAACGGATCGTTGCCGAAAATCTGAACAGCAGCAGGTTTTTCTGTTTCACCGAGGAACATAAGTGAATCGGATTTTCTGTCGTGCATGGTAAGACCTTTTGAACTTACCATTTCTGTGACAACATATGAAGCACCGAAATTAATGCAAAGTTCACGGAACGCTCTGTCGGCAACTCCTGCCATAGGTGCAAGTGCTGCATAGCCTTTTAATTCAATGTTGTTAATCTTCATTTTAATCCTCAAATATTTATATTAGTTTCTATATTATCATTTCATTAAAATAATTTCAATATTTTTCAAAAAAATGATGAAATTTATAAATTATATGTTATACTGTAAAATGAGGTGATTTCGAATGAAGCTTTTGGCGCTTGACGGTAACAGTATTCTTAACCGTGCTTTTTACGGAATAAAACTTCTTACCACCAAAGACGGGACAAAATTCACAAACGGAATATATGGTTTTCTGAATATTCTTTTAAGGCTGCAAGAGGAAGTAACACCTGATGCGGTTGCAATCGCATTTGATGTTAAAGCTCCGACTTTCAGACATGAAATGTATTCGGGATATAAAGCTAACAGAAAAGGCATGCCTCCGGAACTTGCACAGCAGATGCCGGTTCTCAAGGAATTGCTCACTGCTCTCGGATATAAAATCCTTGAAGCACCGGGATGGGAAGCCGATGATATTCTCGGAACTCTTGCTTCCGGATGCAATGATAACGATTTTTGCTATATTGCAACAGGTGACCGCGACTCACTTCAGCTTGTAAGAGATAATGTCAATGTTCTTCTTGCTTCAACCAAAATGGGAAGACCTCAGAGTGTTAAATATGACCGTGATAAAATTATGGAAGAATATTCTGTTTCTCCCGAACAGATGATTGACATAAAAGCGCTTATGGGAGATGCATCCGACTGCATTCCTGGTGTTGCAGGCATAGGTCAGAAAACAGCACAGGATTTAATCAGCCGTTTCGGTTCGATTGATAAAATATTTTCAGATATTGAGAGTATTGATATAAAAAAAGGCGTTCATGATAAATTAATCAATGATAAAGATTCGGCATATCTCAGCCGTGAACTCGGAACTATTAAAACGGATGCTCCTGTTGAAAAAGCATATGATTTTTATATTCCGGCTGAGCCCGATGCTTTTAAGGCAACAAATATTCTTGCTGACCTTGAAATGTATAAAATGATTGAGAGATTTAATTTTAAACCGTCTGAAATCAGAAAGGAAACAGCAGAAAATGATAATATATGCTGTGACTGTTTTGAACAAGAGGATTTAAAACTTCTTTTTAATCTGCTTAAAAAATCAGGTAAAGCATATTTCACTTTTGATAACGGCGAATTTCTTTTTGCTTCGGAAAAAGGCGTTTTGAAAGTTTGTTCATCCAATGATTGTTATGTTGAATTCTGCAGTGATTTCTTATTTTCAAAAGATATTGAAAAGTACACTTATAATTCAAAACAGCTGTATTCTTTTTTCTATGACTATTCTCTCGATATTGAAATAAACAATTTGTACGGAGATGCAATGCTTTCGGCTTATTTAATCAATCCGTCATCAGGCGCATATGACCTTAAACGTATTATTGCCGAATATGCAAACGCCGAAGTTCCCGATGAGGATAATTCATCTGCATTTTATACTGCGTATTTGCCCAAAGCATTCGAAAATCTTAATAAACTCATTGATGAGCATAATCAGAGAAGACTTCTTGATGAAATTGAACTTCCGCTTTCAAGAGTGCTTGCTTCTATGGAAAGAGAAGGCTTTCTTGTAGATGCAGCGGGAATTGAAGTCTTTGGCAAGGAGCTTCAAGTTAAAATAGAATCTCTTGTTGATGATATTTACGATGAAGTAGGTTATGAGTTTAACCTCAATTCACCTAAACAGCTTGGCGAAGCTCTGTTTGAAAAAATGGGTCTGCCTGCGAAGAAAAAAACAAAAAGCGGTTATTCTACCAATGCAGAAGTTCTTGAAGGACTTGCTCAGGATTATCCCGTTGTTGCTAAAATCCTCGAGTATAGAACTCTTGCAAAGCTTAAATCAACCTATTGTGACGGACTTCTGAAAGTAATTGGCGATGACGGAAGAATTCATTCCAATCTTAATCAGACCGAAACGAGAACAGGAAGAATTTCTTCTACCGAACCGAATTTGCAGAATATTCCCGTTCGTTCCGAGCTTGGCAGAGAAATGAGAAAATTCTTTAAAGCAAAAGACGGCTGTGTTCTAATTGATGCCGACTATTCACAGATTGAACTGCGTGTTCTTGCTCATATGGCAAATGATAAAAACATGATTGATGCTTTCAATAACGGTGATGATATTCATGCAATAACAGCATCGCAGGTTTTCGATATGCCGCTTATGATGGTTACACCGCTTATGAGAAGCAGGGCTAAGGCGGTCAATTTCGGAATTGTTTACGGAATCGGTGCATTTTCACTTTCAAAAGATATAGGTGTCACAAGAGCCGAAGCGGACAGCTACATTAAAGGCTATCTGTCCCACTTCAGCGGTGTTCAGAAATATATGAAAGACGTTGTTGAAAAAGCAAAAGAGAACGGTTATGTTGAAACTGTTTTTGCAAGAAGAAGATATCTTCCTGAACTTACTTCTTCAAATGCGATAATGAGAGCTTTCGGTGAAAGAGTAGCTCTTAACATGCCTATTCAGGGAACAGCTGCCGACATCATTAAAATTGCTATGATTAAGGTTTATAATTGTCTAAAAGAACAATGCCTTGAAGCTAAATTGATTATGCAGGTGCATGACGAACTTATTGTTGAAGCTCCCGAAAAAGAAGCGCAGATAGTTGCCGGTATTGTCAAACGCGAAATGGAAAATGCCGTTAAAATGCGCGTTGACATGCAGGCTGATGTCGGTATCGGAAAAACGTGGTATGAATCTAAATAGAAGGATTAATAAATGAAAATATTATTTGTTTGTACAGGAAACACCTGCCGCAGTCCGATGGCGGAAGGTTTATTCAAAAAAATAGTTTCCGAAAAAGAAATTGATAATATCGAATGTTCAAGCGCAGGCCTTTTTGCAATGACCGGAGATGAAGTTACACAGAATTCCGTTGAAGCCTGCGAAAGATTCGGCGTTGATATTTCATCTCACAGAGCAAGAAGAATAACGGCATATATTCTTGATGAAACGGATAAGTTTGTCTGTATGACAAAAGAACATGCCGCAAGTCTTTCTCTGTATGTTCCGAGTGAAAAAATAATTGTTCTCGGTGACGGTATACCTGATCCTTACGGCGGAAATATCGAAACCTACATGATGTGTGCAAATTCAATCAGAACATCGCTTTCGGAACAGTTTGATGAGATAGTTTCGGAGGCGTAAATGAAATATAAAATAATTAGTATGACTTCGGAACATGTTTCTCATATCGCTGTGCTTGAAAAGGAATGCTTTTCATCACCGTGGAGTGAAAACGCTTTATTGGAAGAAATTGAAAATGAGAATTCACATTTTCTTGTGGCATATTCCGATAAAGTTCTCGGATATATCGGTGTTCAGGAAATATGCGGTGAAGCTTATATTACAAATATTGCTGTTTTTAATGAATACAGAAAACTTGGTATCGGCAGAAAACTGCTAAAAACTGCAATTGAAAACGCAAAATCAAGGAATTGTGAGTTTATTACTCTTGAGGTCCGTGAAAGCAACGTATCTGCAATTTCTCTCTATGAATCTGAAAATTTTGAGGTTGCTGGAATCAGAAAAAAATTTTATACCGATCCGATTGAAAACGGAATTATCTACACAAAATATTTTAAATAACAGAGGTCTGAAATGAAAATACTTGCTATTGAATCCTCCTGCGACGAAACAGCTGCCGCAATTGTTGAGGACGGAAGAAAAGTTCTTTCAAATGTTATAGCTTCTCAGGTGAGTGAGCATATTATTTATGGCGGTGTTGTTCCTGAAATTGCTTCAAGGATGCATGCTCAGGCAATAAGCGGAGTCGTATCAAAATCTCTCAGCGACGCAAATCTCGGATATTCCGACCTTGATGCAATTGCCGTAACCTATGCACCCGGTTTGATTGGTGCTTTGCTGGTCGGCGTTAATTTTGCAAAGGGTCTTTCATATTCAACGGGTCTTCCGCTTATTCCCGTTCATCATCTTCGTTCTCATATTGCTGCTAACTATATAACTTCGCCTGATTTTGAACCCCCTTTTCTCTGTCTTGTTGTTTCGGGCGGTCACAGTCATATAGTTGCTGTCAATGATTATACCGATTTCAAAATCATCGGCAGAACAAGAGATGATGCAGCAGGGGAGTGCATGGATAAAGCGGCAAGAGCTATGGGCCTTCCATATCCCGGCGGCGTTAATCTCGATAAAATCAGTAAAGACGGCAATCCCAATATTTATAAACTTCCTCATCCGCATGTTGACGGAAGCGTCTATGATTTCAGCTTTTCGGGACTTAAAACTGCTGTTGTGAACATCATTCATAACTCAAAACAGAAGGGCATTGAAATCAGTGTACCGGATCTTGGAGCTTCGTGTATAGAAACTGTTGCCGATTGTCTTGTGAATAACACTGTTAAAGCTGCAGAAGAATACGGGTTCAGAAAAATCGCACTTGCGGGCGGTGTTTCCGCAAATTCACGTCTGAGAAAAAGAATGTACGATACCTGTTACGAAAAGGGTTGGAAACTCTACATGCCTGAATTATGTTATTGCGGTGATAATGCAGCAATGGTCGGTGCACAGGCATATTATGAATATCAAAAGGGTAATATTGCAAGTCTTGATCTCAATGCCTTCGCAACAATGCCGATTGATGAAGAAAATTAATGATTATTATTGAAAAATGAATTTTTTGATATTCAATTATGCAAAATCTTATTGCTCTATTGACTTTACAAAAAAAGATGATATAATTATTATGGAATAAGTTGGAAATGCAATAAATGACTGTTGTCATAAGGCATAAAAGCTGACTTTTTTTCAGTATTAATTTGTTAAATTTTGTTGGTTTTTCCGTAAGAAAGGAGAATATATTATGGAAAATATGACTTCTAATAAGAGTGTACTTTCATGGATTAACGAAAAAATCGATCTCGTTAAGCCTGAAAAAGTTGTCTGGATTGACGGCTCAGAAGAGCAGATTGAAGCTCTCCGTGCAGAAGCTTGTTCAACAGGCGAAATGATTAAACTTAATCAGGAAATCCTTCCCGATTGCTATCTTCACAGAACAGCTGTTAATGACGTTGCACGTGTTGAAGGCAGAACATTTATCTGCGCTCCCACAAAGGAAGAAGCAGGTCCCACAAACAACTGGATGGATCCCGCAGAAGCATATGAAATGCTCTATGCGATTGCTAAGGACAGCTACAAGGGCAGAACCATGTATGTTATCCCTTATTCAATGGGTCCTGTTGGCTCAAAGTTCTCAAAGATCGGTATCGAACTTACCGACTCAATCTATGTTGTGCTCAACATGGTAATCATGACAAGAGTCGGCACTGCTGTTCTTGAAGCTCTCGGTGACAGCGAAGATTGGGTTCGCGGTCTTCACTGCAAATGTGATATTGATGAAGAAAAGAGATATATCTGCCAGTTCCCCCAGGATAACACAATCATTTCTGTTAACTCAGGTTACGGCGGAAACGTTCTTCTTGGTAAGAAGTGCTTTGCTCTTCGTATCGCTTCATATCAGGGTAAAAACGAAGGCTGGCAGGCAGAGCATATGCTCATCCTCG
>CALAQQ010000149.1 GCA_937888485.1 uncultured Clostridia bacterium | reverse complement strand
TTGACAACATTCCCGTTGACGGCTCAACCAAAATGCCCGATGACCTTATGGAATCTGTTGAACCCTTTGACTTGTCGCAGGCGGTAGATTTCAACACGGCGTATCTCGCAGGCTACCTTGCCGACAAATACGATGTTACCGCAGAAGAGAGTATGCCCAGAGCTAACGAAAGAATCAGACAGAGCATTATTGATTCGTTCAGGGAAACAGTAAAAGGTTATGACGATGTTGAAGATCAGGGCGCAAATATGAATATTGCCAATGGTATTTATAAATACGCTCTTTATCCTGTGTGGCTTCTCAACACATCGTGGAACGGTGAAAAATTCACCTTTGCAATGAACGGTCAGACGGGCAAATTCGTAGGCAACATTCCGACGGATAAAAAGGCAGTTACCAAAGCTTCACTTCTTCTCGGTGCAGGCATAGGTGCCGTTATCTACGGTCTTATGTGGCTGATTGAGCTGCTTTAAGGAGGTGCGGAAATGACTAAAAAGATTTTTGCAACTTTGATTGCGGTTATAATTTGTCTTTCGGCGATGATTTCCGCATCGGCTTATACACAGAATTATGTTATTGACTATGCCGATAAATTATCTTCAAGTGAACTCGAAGAACTCGATTTGTTTGCCGAAAAGCTTGAAACGGTTTACGGCATTACAGTACTTTTCTGCGTAACCGAAGGCACCGGAGACGTAACTGCCGATGAATTTGCATCAGAAACTTATGGTGATTACACCGATAATGAAAACGGAATAATAATCGTTCACGACGATTGGGACAAAGCGTATTTCACCTTTGTATCGGGCAATGCGGGAGAATATCTGACCGATGCCGCCGTTGACAGTATGAAAGATGCCTATGATCTGAACGAAAGCTATTACGGCGGAATATATGCCTGCTATGAGCTTGCAATGGAATATCTTGAAAACGGATATTCGGGCGGATATGTTTATAATGCCGACGAGTTTGTTTACGCAGGCGAAGCAGACGAGCAGGAAACCGTAAATAAAAAAGATGGCGTTTCAATTATATGGCTGCCTGTTTCGCTTCTTATCGGTCTGCTTGTCGGTTTTCTTATCATTAACGGTATAGCATCAAAAAATAAATCAGTAAGAATGCAGGAAAACGCAACCGTTTATACCCGACCGGGAAGTATGAACATCACAGGCAGTGCGGATAATTTCCTCTATAAGAATCTCGATAGTACCGAAAAACTAAAACAGACAGAGAAGAAATAAGGAGGTAATACTGATGGGATTTTTTGATTCACTCAAAAGACAGGCGGAATCCGCAATTAAAAGAGAAGTTTCGCAGGGTATCAACAAAGCGGTGAATAATGCCGTTCAGTCTGTCGGTAAAGGCAGAAATCATACGGAATCCTTTACTTTTTCCACTTTGCCGACCAATGTTGCCGAGCTTCAAGCTCTGCCCGAAGCAAGCCTTGATTCAGCTTTCAAAACAACAGCATTAACCCTCGCTGTACTTTGCAATTATGAGCATAACCCCGATGCAACAATCGAAATGCTCAATTTTCTGAAAGGTCCTGCAGAGGTCAGCGGATTTGAAAAGCAGTTTATCAAAGAGCATCTTGGCTCCGACCCTTATAAGGCACGCTCATATTTTGAGGGCGCAACTCCGCAGAACAGCTATAAACCCAATGTTCCTTATAAAATTACGGTAATTGAAAATCCGTATTCTTTTGATAACGAAAACTGGGCAACGCTTTATGTTAAAAGCGGCGGTGCAGATAATCCGAGACCGATGAAGCTTCGCAAAAAGCCTTCAACGGGTCAGTGGTTTCTGGTTGAAATACAATGCCTTGCGGATATTCGCGTTCCCGTTGAAGAAGACCCCTGGGCATAAAGAAAATGATGAGATGAGGATATGAAAAAGATAAAGAGATATTTATGTATTCTTCTTGCTGTGATTTTGGTAACGGGGCTGACTGCCTGCGGTAAAGATAATCCCACACCTACCGTGCAGGATGAGCCGTCAACAGCTCATACCGAACAGGTGCAAAAAGTCAGAACTCTGTCCCTCAACAAGGAGCTTGTTTCCCATTACGAATGGTATGAAGATTATCCCGAAATGCTTGTGAGAAGCGAATATGTTCACGTTACGGTTGATGAAGCCGATGCAAAAGCTTATCCCAATATGGCAAAAACGCTTGAAGAGCTTTGTGTATTGCGCAAAAACTCAATTGAGGACGAAAGGGAAAATCTGATTTCTTTAGCCAAAGAAAAATATTTCAGCAATGCTGATTCCTTCACAACTCAGGTTTCAACCTATGATATTCAGGTGAGGCGTGCAGACAGCGTTGCTGTAAGCTTTCTGTCCGATTCCTATGCGGATTACGCAAACATCAGTAACTTCAGAACCCTTCACGGCATCAACTATGACACCCAATCAGGCAAAGAACTGATGCTTGTGGACGTTATAAAAGACGTGCAAGGAATACCCGTGATTGTTGAGAAAGAAATAATGAATCGTATGTGGCAGGCTGAGTTTAACAGCGAAACCGCAATAACCGATTATTTCAGAAACACACCCGATGACGGAATTTCCTGGACTCTTGATTATAACGGAATAACATTTTATTTCAATCCCGGCGATATAGCTCCCGTTGATTCAGGTATATATACGGCAACCGTAACCTTTGCGGAATATCCCGATTTATTCAAAGAAAAATATACAGCTGTGCCCGATTCCTATACCGTAAGTCTGCCTTTGTCGACATTCTTCTTTACCGACCTGACAGGCGATGGCATAAGCGAAGATCTTATGGTTACAGGTGAATACGACAGCAACGGAAGAAATTATTACACACTCGGCGTGTATTCGGGATATTCAGGCTATGAGGTGGATTGGTTTGCCTATGATTTGCATCCGTATTATGTTGAAACCGCAGACGGTAACAGCTTCCTCTATGTTTTCAGCGACACAAGCGAGGATGAGGACCGTCAGATGACTCTGATTGTATTCAGCCTTGAAAACGGTGAAATCAAACAGGTCAGCGAAACGGATATGGGTCTGCTTTACAGAGGTAACAACATTTTTGCCGTGCCGACAGCTCCCGGAAACCTTCTTCTTTCTTATGGTGATAATAAGGATTCTGTTTTCTCGGCAAATGAAAACGGCATACCGATGAAAACTGTTTCAGTCAGTTCGGTTGAAGAACTTTTCAATGCTGTATCACCAAACACCGATATAGTTATTAAAAAAGGTTATTACAATATGAGTTCTTTCATATCTGAAGTTTGGGAAACGCAGGGAGAAAGCTGGAATAATTCTCATGACTATGTTAAGCTTCGTGAATGCTTCGACGGTGCAGAGGTTGTTATAACCGACGTGTCTAACCTGTATATTACAGGTGAAACAGATAATTTCGCAGATACGGAGATTGTTGTCACGCCGAGATACGCCGCAGCGCTGAATTTTGAAAACTGCCGTGACATCAGTTTGTCAGGTATAACTATGGGACACACCGAAACAGGTGACTGCTCGGGTAATGTTCTGAATTTTTCGGAGTGTCAAAATATAAATCTTAAATCCATGGATCTCTATGGCTGCGGTGTTTACGGAATCGGAGCAAACAAAGGAACGGGAAATATTTATGTCAGCAACAGCACTATCCGAGATTGTTCGAACGGGCCGATGAATGTTGCTGATGCAGAGGGCGCATTTGAATTCACGAACTGCACTCTTACAGATTCAGACGGCTTCGGTTACTTTGAAAAAACCGATAATTGCACACTCCGTTTCACCGACTGTACTTTCGGTTATTGGGAAACATCGTGTTTCATGTTCCTCGAAGGTGTAACAACCGAAAACTGCACGTGGAGCGAGGATTATATCTATCCCGAATATGGATACTGATTCCAGGCACATCAAAAACAACAGTATATACTAATATAATCTGAAAAAAGAGTCTTGAAACAACTACGGTTTCAAGGCTCTTTTGATCGATGAAACAGTACTTGACTTTCTCGCCCTTCAAGACCTGCTCGTTTTTTTGACTTGCATTTTAAAGAGAAATATATGTTAAGAAGGAGCATAAAGGGACATTTTGAAAATTTAAAATAAAAAAAGAAAAACCTCGAAACGCTTGATTTATAAGCATTTCAAGGCTTTTCTTATTGGTTGCGGAGACAGGACTTGAACCTGCGACCTCCGGGTTATGAGCCCGACGAGCTACCAACTGCTCTACTCCGCGATATCTGTTTCTTAAGTGCTTTATAATTATACACGCTTTTTCGTAATTGTCAATACTTTTTTAAAAATATTTACAAGTTTTTGTGAAAAATTTCAAATCAGTGAAATTTAGAATTTTGTATATTTTAGAATATGAAAAGTGAATTGCTGTTTGTACTTGCAAGCTATTAATAGTATACTGCAATTTGCATAAAAATATTCCTTGTTTTTTGTGAGTAATTTAAATCATTTTCTTCTCGATTGACATTAATCTGAATTGTATGCTATTATTTATATAAATTTATTAGTTTTAATGGATTTAAATCGGAAAGAGAGATGATATGATGTCTGCTGAAACAAATAATGCGGAGGTTCTCACTAAAGAACAAAATGTTTCTTATGAAGAAAAAAGACTTGTCCGTCCGAGAGAAATAGCTGCTTTTGCGCTGACCTCATACGGACTTAACAACCTCACGAGCTTTATCGGTTCAACCAAGCAGTATTTCATGATGAGCTTTCTGGGACTGACAGGCAAGCAGTTTGGTTTGCTTGGAACTGTTTCTACCATTTGGGATGCTCTTGACGACCCTATTTCCGGCATAGTTATTGACCGCATGAGAACCAGATGGGGCAGACTTCGTCCTTTCCTTGTTTTTCCGATGCCTTTCTGGGCTATTGCTTCAATTCTTTTCTACATGGTTCCCGGAAGTTTTACGGGCGGTCAGAAATTTATTTACGCACTCGTCACGACTATTATTTACGGCATAGGTTTTTCGTATTTAAGCGGCTGGGAACTTCTTCTTTATAACATAACGCCAAACACGAATGAGCGAAGTACATTGATTGCGACACAGAAATTTGTCAATCTCTTCACATGGCTTCCTTCTCTTGTTCCGGTATTTGTTGATTTTGTGCCCGGTGTAACAAAGAACGCCGTAACACAAACGGAAGTTTATTCAGGGTTCTCGATTTTCTTTGTGATTGTTGCGGTTGCAGGCGCACTTTTCGGATTCTTTGTCATGCGTGAAAGAGTTTCAATTGCAACAAAAGAGGAAATGCAGAATACGGGTCTTCTCAAATCTCTCAAATCAATTTTAACATGCAGACCGCTTGCGATATTGCTTCTTTCGGGTTTCTTCGGAGGAATAAAGAGTGTCGGCGGTGCATCGGAAGATTTCTTCTGGCTTAACTGTACCGGCAAGCTTTCAAACAGACTTCTCTGCAGCTTGTTTACAGGTATACCCAACTATGTTATTACTCCCGTTGCTCCGTCAATTATCCGTAAATTCGGATTGAGAACGACTGCTGTTTCGGCAGGTGTTTTCAGTGGTATTGCATATACACTTCTCTATTTTATCGGATATAAACCCACAGGCAATTATTGGCTCGATTTTGTTATTGTTACCGTAGGACTTACCGTTGCCGGTCTCCCCAACCATATTATGGGTGTTTGCGACCCGCTTCTTAAAGGCGATATGTATGACTACCTTGAATGGAAAACGGGTATCCGAAACGAAGGAATTGTAAATGCGGCTATGGGTTATGTAAACAAGCTTTCGTCGAGTGTTCACGCTCTTCTTTCAGGTGTAGTTTTCGATTGGATTAAGTTCACACCTCAGAAAGACGTTTACGGCAACATTGTTCCTCACACAGACCCTAAAGTTCTTCAGGGTATCTGGGGGATTTTCTGCCTTGCGCCTGCTGCTGCAAGATTCGGATACGGTTTGTCACTTCTTCTTTTCAATGTTCACGGAAAAACAAAGGAACGTATGCTTGCCGAACTTGAACAGCACAGAAATTCAAGGTCAGAGGCCAAAAAGCAGGAATTGATTTCAGAGACGGAGAATATCGATGATTGATTTTAAAAAGATTTACATTTATTCCGAAAGTCCCGAAGCAGCCAAAGCTGCAGAACTTTTTTTGGAAGAAATGAGAATAAGAACAAATGATGTTCCCGATACCGTTATTGAAAAAGAATCAGCAAATTTCATATTTCTGACCGATTCGGATATTCCGAGAGACGGTTTTGATATCATGGTTAATGATGTTGCGGTAACTGTTTATGCAAGCGGTATAAGAGGTTTTATTTACGGCTTCGGAATGTTCCTTCGTAAGCTTGTTTCTGTATGCGGAGTTCCTTTGCTTGCAGAGGATATTACGGGGAAATACCGTGCCGATAAACGCATAAGAGGGCATCAGGTGGGTTACAGAACAACGCCCAATACTTATGATGCATGGACATATGATGACTATCGCAGATATTATCTTGATATGATGTTTTTCGGAACAAATACCGTTGAGCATATTCCTTACGAAAGAGGAGTTTCAAAGAGAAACAGACTTATGAAATATGATGAGGAAGAATTCCTTGTCAAAGCAACCGAAATGGCAGACGAATTCGACCTTGATGTATCTTTGTGGCATCCCAATAATGACGGCGAAACCGTTGCGGAAGCGGCAGAGAG
The DNA here is from genome assembly GCA_937888485.1 of uncultured Clostridia bacterium. Lineage (GTDB taxonomy): Bacteria > Bacillota > Clostridia > Oscillospirales > Acutalibacteraceae > CAG-177. The sequence goes on along the minus strand of CALAQQ010000149.1, from coordinate 2,162 downwards.
AAGAGGAAAGCTTTACGAAACAATTCCCAGACTTGATGTTGTTTTTCCTCCCGGAGGTGACCCGGGTGAATTTTATCCCGATGAATTTGTAAAAAGGTGCAGAGAAATTTCAAAGGCACTCAAAAAATCGCATCCCAATGCCGAAATGTGGCCGTCTGCACAGCAGCCTCATTCGATTCCGACATGGGGCGAGGAATTTATCGAAGAAATGGAAAAGCTTCCCGAAGAAATTGACGGTGTGATTCACGGCCCCAATCACGCTTTTGACCTTGAAACGCTCCGCCGCAGACTTCCTTCTAAATATCCGATAAGACTCTATCCGGATATAACTCATAATGTCAGATGTGAATATCCGGTGCATTTTGACAGGGATGACTGGCATTTTGCGTTAACAACGGGCCTTAGCCGTGAATGCACAAATCCCAGACCACGTGAATACCGTCAGATACACCGCCTGACACGCAGATATGTTGTCGGTTCGGTGAGTTATTCTGAGGGTATAACCGACGATGTGAATAAAGCAGTATGGGCTGATATGGACTATAATCCCGACTGCGATCTGAGAACAACTCTGCTTGATTATTGCAGACTGTTTTTCTACGGTGCGGATGCAGAAAAAATTGCTGACGGAATTTTTTCTCTTGAACTCAACTGGCAATGCGACCCTGCCGAAAATCCGACCATAGACAGAACTCTTGAAATTTTTGAAGAGCTTTCTTCGGAGTATTCTTTCCTCAATGAAAACTGGAGATTCCTGCAGCTTCTTATGCGTGCAAAATGCGACTGGGTTATACGAAGAAGAAGAAGATTTGAGCTTGATCTTATAAAGCTTGCCGAAAAAGAAATCACGAACGGCAGACTTGATACGGCAAGAAAAATACTTGAAACCGATTTTGACTCGGAATATAAAAAACAGCGTGACGATATAACAGACCTTGCAAGAAAGCTTTTTGAGCTTATCGGATTGCAGAGCGATATCGAAAATTACTGCGCTGATAACTGGGAAAGGGGAGCAATCCTCGAAACCATGGATTTGCCTGTAACGGACAGAAAATGGCTTCTCGGCAGACTTGATTTTGCTTCGGAAAAGGAAAAACCTGAAGAGATAATGAAAGCTGTTATAAATCGCAATAAAGTTCGCAGCGATGAATATTATTTCTCTGTTGCGCTCAACGGACTTGAAGAATGCGGAGTTTCTCAGACCGGTGAAGTATATATGAATTTCCAGGGCGACAGACCCAATGTCAACACAGGTGCAATGCCGACAGCCATGTTTAAAGTCTATGATAATCTTACATTCAAATGCAAGGTTGGCGGACTTGATTTTGACGGCGAATACAAACTGAAAATCAGTTTTATGAGCAAGAAAAACGAAGCACTCAAAGGTCACAGAATATCGGCAAACGGCATTGTGATATATGAAGGTTCTCAGTTCGGAGGCAAAACAGATGAGTATTTTGATAGCCTTATGCTTGCACCCGATTTTGAAACTGCGGAATACACAATTCCGAAAGAGGTTATTCATAACGGTTGTGTTGATCTTGAATTCAGCGAACCCGTTATGGGCATAATGTTCTGCGAATTCTGGATTACTCACGATTGATTTATCAAAGAAGGGATTTTTGTTATGTGGTTTGTTATTAAATCTGTTATTTCACTTGTTGTTTCCGCATTGCTTACTGTTTTTCCCGGAAACGCATTTCTTGAAAGCTTTGATGCGCTTGAGCTTGCAGAGAAAAATGATAACTGTCTTCTGAACGCGGCAATAATGTCAGATATTCATATTGATGTTGATTGGCCTATCGGTGAATGGGTATGGGCAAACGGACTCAACGACCTTGAACGCTCCGTTGACCCCATTGATGCTCTTATTGTTCCCGGTGACCTTACAAACTACGGCGACAGCGCTTCAATGACAAGTTTCTTTAACATTATTGATGAAAGCGGCTGTGCTGAAAACTGGGTTATCGCAATGGGTAACCACGATGTAGGTCATGTTGAAGATATTACCCAGGAAGAAGCAAGACAGCATTTCATCAAGACCTTCAATGAGCTTAACCCTCAGGGTGAAACCATTGAAAAAGCATATTATAAGACCGATATCGAAGGTTACAGATTTGTTGTTCTTTGCGATGACGGTGACGATACATGGGACTGCCCCG
>CALAQQ010000148.1 GCA_937888485.1 uncultured Clostridia bacterium | reverse complement strand
TCACCGCGGTCAATGGGTTTTCCCGTAACATTGACCATTCTGCCGAGAGTTTCAACTCCGACGCTGATTTTGATGGGTTCTCCGGTATCAACAGCCCTCATACCTCTTGACATACCGTCAGTAGGATTCATAGAGATACATCTTACCTCTCCGTTTCCGAGATGCTGAGAAACCTCAAGAGTGTAAAGTTCATCATTTACCTGAACATTGACTTCGTTAAATATATCGGGAATTTCATTTATATCGAATAAAATATCAACTACGGGACCGGTTATTCTCTGAACCATTCCCACAGAATTTTTTGCCATAAATTACACTTCCCCTCCATTTGAATAATCCGCCGAAATTTCAATAACATCGGCAGTCACCTGACTCTGACGCTTACGGTTTATCTGTGTTTCAAGCTGAGCACTGTATTCGCAGGCGGTATCGTATGCACTGCGCATTGTCGTGAGTGTTGCAGCCTGAGCACCCAGAGCGGTTTCGAGTATTTTTTTATAAAGAATTGAAATCAGAATTTTTTCGGCAGTCAGATTTATAAAGGTCTGTCTGTCGGGAACAAACAAAGGCTCTTCGCACTCGTTCTTTTTCTCATCAAAAACAAACAAACCATCACACACCGGACTTTGCTTCATCATATTCCGATATTCAGAATAAACAATTTTTACTTCGGATATTTCTCCGCTTTCCATCATCTGTTTTATATCACAGAAAAGCTCCTGTGCATCCGTATATGTCGGAATATCGGAAAATATATATGATTTTCCGTAAGGAATTTTTTTGTTTTCAAGATAATCCTTGCCCTTTTTACCGCAACAAATAATAACAGGATTGTTTTTCTGCTCACGGATGGTATTCTCAAAAAAAGAGACAAGCTCTGTATTGAAACTTCCGCACATACCTTTGTTTGACGAAAGAAGAATATACAACACGGGAGCATCGGGATTTTTAACCGAAAAAACAGCGTTGAACTCCTTGCGGTAATTACGGTACAAAAGGTTGCACTGCTCTTCATATTTCTCATAATCCGAATAAATTGCGGAAAGCTTTGAATATTTGACCGTAGAGGCAGTTTTCATCGCCTGAGTAAGCTTTTGTGTGGAAAGAATTACCTGGAGCTTCTTTTTAAGATTTTGTATTGTAGGCATAATCAAAACCTCTCGGCAAACTCTGCAAGAGCATTATCAAGCTCTTGTCTGAGTGTGTCATCCAATTTCTTTGCGTTCTTCACTTCAGATATAAGAGAAGCCTTCTGAGATTCGAAGAAGTCATAAAGCTCTTTTTCAAATCTTTCCATATCCTGAACATCAACATTCTTTGCGTATCCTTCGCTGACAGCATAGATAAGAACCGTCTGCATTTCATCTGAAACAGGTGAATATCTGCCTTGTTTCAGCGCCTCCGTAAGACGTCTGCCCGAATCAAGAGTCGCTTTTGTTGTATCATCAACATCGGAACCGAACTGCATAAAATCGGCAAGTTCTCTGTATTGAGCAAGTCTTGTGCGAAGACTTGCGGAAATCTTTTTCATAACGGGTTTCTGTGCTGCACCGCCAACTCGCGAAACCGAAAGACCGACGTTAACCGCAGGACGCTGACCTTCATTGAACAACTCCGCATCAAGGAAAATCTGTCCGTCAGTGATTGAAATAACATTTGTCGGAATATATGCGGATATGTCGCCCGCAAGAGTTTCAACAATGGGAAGCGCTGTGATTGAACCCCCTCCGAGCTCATCGGAAAGATGCGCAGCTCTTTCAAGAAGTCTTGAATGAAGATAAAATATATCACCCGGATAAGCTTCTCTGCCCGAAGGACGGTGAAGGAGAAGGGAAAGTTCACGGTAAGCAACGGCATGCTTTGAAAGATCGTCATAAACTATAAGAACATCCTTGCCCTCATACATAAAATACTCCGCCATCGCAGAACCCGAAAAAGGCGCAATATACTGAAGTGCCGCCGATGAAGAAGCGGGCACTGCAATGATTGTTGTGTATTCCATAGCCCCTTTAGACTGAAGCTTTTCTTTGATTTCGGCAACAAGCGTTTCCTTCTGACCGATTGCAACATAGATACAAATTGTGTTCTTGCCCTTCTGATTGATAATCGTGTCAACAGCAACGGCGGTTTTACCCGTCTGTCTGTCACCGATGATGAGTTCTCTCTGTCCTTTGCCTATGGGAACAAGAGCATCTATTGCCTTGATGCCCGTATGCAAGGGTGAGTTTACGGGCGAACGGTCAAGAATTGCAGGTGCTTTATATTCAATGGGTCTTGTTTTTTCATAAGGAAGATAACCCATAGCGTCAATGGGTGTTCCGAGAGCATCAACAACTCTTCCTAAAAGGCATTCTCCGACGGGAACGGATGCTATTGTTCCGACTCGTCTTACACGGCTGCCCGATTCTATGTTTGAAAATTCGCCAAAAATAACACAGCCGATTCGGTTTTGCTGAATATCAAGAACCATTCCGGTTTCACCGCATTCAAATTCAACAACCTCGCCGTACATAATATCTGCAAGACCGTCCATCCAGCAAATGCCGTCAGAGACAGTCATAACACGACCTAATTGATATTTGTGAATCTGAGGTCTGAATTCTTCTGCTTTCTGTGTGAATTCCTGAATGAGAAGACCTACGGTATCGTCATCCATAATCGGCTCGTGATTCATGTTCTTTCCGAAGTGATAAAGTTCCTCACTTATCGTACCGTCATAAACAGTATCGCCTATACGAAGTTTAAGACCTCCTATAAGAGAACTGTCTTCAAGAACCCAGAGAGATGTTTTTCCACCCACACTTTCAAGAAGTTCCGTTGTTGCTTTATCAACCTTTTCAACAAGTTCTTTTTCAAGAGGAAATGCAGATGTGAGTGTGACATAAAGCACATCGTGGTGCTTCAGATATGCCATATCACCGGGAGTAAGGCAGATTTTCGAAAGAATGGCATCAACAACCTGACCGTCAAGAGCTTTGATTTCGTCAGCATATTTTTCATAAGAGAAAAGCTTTATTACATTCTCCTTCATAACAGAAAAAAGCTCTTTTCGTGCATCCTCAATCATCTGACGGTGGATTTCGCTGTATTCTCTTTCACCGAAAGCCTTTATGGAAGCGATTTTTTCTTCCGTATGTGCCTTTACATTAAGAATTTCATCGTTCATGGTGTCTTCGTGTGAATCTTCAGAATACGGCTTAAAAACCGGCATTTCAAGCTTTTCAATCTCTTGAGCATCGTCAAGAGCTTTGTTGATTCTTTCAAGTCGTCCGCCGAAAATACGCTTGACTGTTTTCCGGCCCGCAAGAACAAGAATAACAAGAAGAATGATAAAGTTAATTATTACATATTGTATTTGCATAACACATCATATCCTATGCGAGATCATATTTTTCGCAAACAAAGCCGCCGCTGTCTCCATTTTGGGAGCAACGGAATAAACGATTTTATCATATTCATCAGAAATACCTTCCTTGTACTTCTGTACATCGGCGAGGCATTGTCTTTGTGCGGCTTCAATTTCTTTTTTGCTCTGAAGCTGTAACTGCTCAAGCTTTTGCTTTGTTTCTTTTCTGCTTTTTTCTTCTACAAGAGCCTTCTCTTTTTCTTCCTGAATTTTATGCTCAAGAATAAGCTTTTCAATATCTTCCTTCTTTTTTTCGGCAGCCTGTATCTTTTCACGGCGGCTGTCAATCATTTTCAGAACGGGAGTGAAAAGCAAATTTTTCAGTATTACCGTCAGAATCAAAAAGCATATTACAGTCCAGACCATAACTGATGGCTGAATGTTCATAATTTACTCCTCAGATTTTTGAAATAAGCATAAAAGCAATAAGAAGTCCGTAGATTGTAAGAGCTTCCATGAGTGCAAGAGAAATGATAAGAGTTGAACGGATATCCTTTGCAGCGTCGGGCTGACGTGCAATGCTTTCCATTGCCGCTTTTGCTGTTATTCCCTGACCGATTGAAGGTCCGAGTGTGCTGAATGCGATTGCGAGCGCTGCTGCGATTGCGATAATTGCTGAATTAGTCATTTTTTATTACTCCTTAATTAAGTTTTATTCTGTAACCTCGTCAAGATAAATCGAAACGAGCATTGTGAATACCATTGCCTGCAAAGC
>CALAQQ010000147.1 GCA_937888485.1 uncultured Clostridia bacterium | reverse complement strand
TGAATGTGACGGCAAGCCTGTGATCGATGGAAAATGCTGCGGGTATTGTATGTGTGACGAATGGTGCATTGATGTTCCTGATGCGGTGGAGGAAACCGGAAGAATTCTGAACAAATTCCTGCCGAACGGCTTCCCGAAGCCTGAACCGAAACCTGCGCCGGAAGATACCAGTTGCAGAAATGTGCCACACACGAAGCTGGGAAACATGCGTTACAAAATCATTATTGAATGCGATGGGGACACGACACTTGCACGTATGATGGTAAATGGTCACACGGTCAAGCGGGTGGCGGCAAAGCGCAACCCGGCAGACAAGTTCAACTGGCGGATCGGTGCGCAGACGGCATTCAATCGGCTGTGGGAGAAGAAAAAGAAGCCTGTCAAAGAAATGAGCAAATATCAGAAAATTTTCAACGATGAGATGACGAAATTCGTGAAGCTGGAAGCGGATAGAATCTTCCGAAAGTTTGACAGACTTCCTCCTGTTGTGCGCGAAGTCAGACGGAGGGCAATGCCGGGGGAATGGGTGAAAGTTATCGAAGCAACGAATGATTCCGCGAATGATTACAAAAACGGCGATGTGTTGCAAATTGTACGGTATACCGGTGTTTGCACCACGGGTTTGGCACATTACAAGAATGAGGGCAATAAGTTCTTGTATGACAAGGAATATGTAGTCCTTGAAGGATACAAGCCGGAATGATGGCACGAAAAAAGCAGGGTTCAAATAAAACCCTGCTTTTTTATATGAAAAAATTTTTCAAAAAATTAGGCTTTCACAAAATGGATGAAATGGAACAGCATATTGCTTTCAAAGCACAGCGAAACGCTTTTGTTTTTCTTCTGTTTGCTTTATTTATTTGGACTTTATACGAATCATATAAAGTTTACGCCTTCCATTCTGAATTAAATCTTTTTCCTTGTTTCCTGCTTGCCGCAGCATCGTGCATCCAAATTTTTTCGCAGTTTATTATGACACACAATGCAGTCAAGGATGATGAGGAAACTCCCAAAACCTCACCCATACTAAAAATAGTTTTAATATGCTTAGCTGTTGCGGCAGTTATTGTTACAATTGGAAGCGTTATTGTTCTTTCGGTGGTAAAGCCATGACAAACAGAATAAAAGAATTACGCAAACAAAAAGGATACAGACAGGAAGATTTGGCTGAAGCTTTAAATGTATCCCGACAAACAATCATTGCTATTGAGAATGACAAGTATAACCCCACTCTTGAATTGGCAATGAAACTTGCACAATATTTAAACACAACAGTAGAAGAACTCTTTATATTAGATACTTAAACATAAAAATCCGAGGTTTATACGACCTCGGATTTTTCTTATCATGGTAAAGATTTTTACAATAATTCGGTTTCAATATTTTCGTTTTCTTAAATGATTTTATATCCATAAGTTTATATCTCTTTTTCAAAAATCAAATCTAATTCTTGAGTGTGACCCGTACCTCGCTGCTTTGTGGGGATATAACCAACATATCTCCAGCCTTGTTCAGCTCGTTTATTAATTATTGAGCGATAATCTTCAATCGAATAAATATTACCTGAGCCTAAACCCCAACCGCCGAAATCACAGCTGACAGTTTCGTATTCGTATTTATACATCATAGTTTACCTCCAAAGCGAGTCATCTCCGTAAAGCAGATTTCCGTTTTTATCGAAGATTGTTTCATCGCCGAATACTGTTTCAGCCTGAGCACCACTTTCTGATTCTATCCAATAATGAGCAAGGGCTTTGTGAATATAACCAAGTGAATCTTCGGCAATAACATATACTTTCAGTTCATCACCGTGAGCCACTTCAAAAGATTTGACATATTGTGTGTTATAAACTTCACCTGATTTACGAACTTCATTAGTAATGTCTTTTCTGCTGATTTCTTTACCGTTCACTTCTTCGACAAGTGTAAACGATGTGAATGTAATGGGCGCATTTCCGTATGCAGGTTTTGAAGCGATTCTGAAGCCTGCTTCAACTTGTAATTTTCCGTTGCTTAATTTAGATGATGCAGACATATCAGCTTCCAATGTGGGCAAATGGCGTGTGAACATATAGGAAATATCAATATCATCCAAGTATTCAGTTTTTGTTCCTTCTTCTGATTTGATAGTGAGCAGCGGCCATTGATTGTAGTCAACAAACAAGCCTACATCAATTGTTCCCGTGAATTCGCTTTCATTTCTCGATAACGGAGCAGTAACTCCATCCACCGTAACAGAAAGTTCCGTATCATCAGTAATCGTTTTAGGAACAACGGTCAAAATAAGTTTTACACTTTTCATATCTTCGCTCGGATCTCCGATAGAAAAGTCAACTCCCGATATAAGACTTGATTCTTGTTTTAACAGTTTGTCAACATTATTGTAAATAGAATTAATTTCGTTTCTTAACATTTGTATTTCTGAATCAAGATTGGAGTTTTGACTTTTGAGCTTTTTTACATCATCTGTAAGTGTTCCGATTTTGATGGCACCTAACACAAGAAAAACGGCAAGAATTAAAACAATTATTCTGTTAGCATTAATTTGTTTTTTGTTTTCATCCATAATCAAAACCTCCTTAAAATCTCACAGACAAATCCAATCTCTTACATAATGATTATATCATAGCAATATCATAAATTTCAATATATATAAATCGAGATGGGTTAATTATTGTTAATCGGTATAAAAGATAACCATCAAGAAAATTGTGGCATTCGTCTTAGCGAGCAATGGATTTGTCCCCTCAAATCCGCAATTAAGGGGTTTTCACCCCTGATTCCCCACAGAAAACATAGTACAAAAAGATAAAATCAGGTGCAGTAGAAATCAAATTCCGTTGCACCTGATTATTTAATATAGCCGATTTAATTGTTTTCCTTTTTTATCAAATCCAAAACCTGATTTATATTTTTCTTGCCAAATGACACCTTATCATCATTAATAACCAAGCACGGAACACTCATAACATTGTATTGTTTCTTCAACTCTTCAAAATGCTGAATATCATAAACTTCGGCACGGATGTTTGGATTCAATGTTGCGATACGCTGACATGCAATAACCAGATCGGGACACATCGTGCAAGATAAAGTCACCAAAATCTTCATATCCACGGAATTGTTTATTTCTTTAATTTCTCGATGAGTCTGCTCATCTGTTTTCTGACCTTCGCTTGCAGCGTTATAAAGACCAAGCATAAACGAGGTGAACTCGTGACCCGAGGGTACTCCGTGGAATGCAATACCCATGTCAGTTCCGTCTTCAAGAAAAACACGGACACAAGGTGATTGCTTTTTTGCATCGTTTCTGTCGGAAACCGATACCGTGAGTTTGTCCGTAAGTGATGCGAGATTTGTAATAAAACTCTCAAGCTCTGTTGAAACGGGACGGTTATCCAAATACAGTTTTAATGTCAGATTACGCTGCATTTTGCTGAATACGCCGTTTAATTGCTGTTTCATATCAGAGGAAAAGATTTCGTCGGAATCTTGAGCAGTGCTTTCTTCCGTTACGGGTGATTCTTCAATAGCTTTTGCTGTTGGCTGTTTTGCATACAGTCCCGTTTTTTGCTGTATGGTTGCAACATACTTTTCAAGCTCTGTTGCCGCAAGAGCGCCGTCGCCTGTGGCGGTAACAATCTGACGGAGGGGTTTTATGCACACATCTCCTGCGGCATAAATTCCGTCAACGCTTGTTTTCTGTTCCGAATCGGTAACGATATATCCGTGCTCATTTAATTCGAGTATATCCTTTACCAATTCAGTATCGGGAGAATATCCTGCAAACACAAACACTCCGAAAAAGTCTCCGTTTTCAGCACGGTATTCGGTTATCTCACCGTTTTTGGTGTTTTTATATCGGATATAATTCAGACCGTTTTCACCTGATACTTCTTCAACAACAGTGTTGGTGATAACGGTTATTTTTTCGTGATTTTTTGCTTTGTCGGCAACGGAAGCTGCACAGCTGAAATCGTCTTTACGGATAAGAATTGTTACATGCTTGGCAAACTTGGTTAAAAATACACTTTCTTCAGCGGCGGCAAAGCCTCCGCCAACAACGAAAATCTCTTTATCGGTAAAAAATTCGCCGTCGCAGGTTGCACAGTAGGCAACGCCCTGTCCTTTGTGTTCTTCTTCTCCTTTGAATCCGACTGTTCTGGGATGTGCACCGGTTGCAATTAAGATGCCAAGACAATTAAAATCTCCTCGGGTGGTATGAACTGTTTTGACATCTTCATTTATATCCAAGCCTTTAGCCTCGGCGAGCAGGCATTCTGCTCCGAAAGCTTCTGCTTGACGGCGCATTGTTTCTGTAAGTGCTTTACCGCTTGTCTTTCCAATGCCCGGATAGTTTACGACCTCATTTGTAATTGTAATCTGTCCGCCAAACTGTTCTTTTTCAAGCACCAATACTCTGTATTTTGCGCGTGCCAGATAAAGTGCGGCGGTAAGTCCTGCAGGACCGCCGCCGATTACAATTACGTCGTAAAAATCCTCGGGTTTGATTTTCTGAGCACCCATTATAACTGACCTACAAGATCAAGGCTGGGTTTAAGCGTTTCGGCACCCGGCTGCCAGTTGGCAGGACAAACCTGATCGCCGTGAGCGTGAACAAACTGACAAGCCTGAACCTTTCGGAAAAGTTCTTCTGCATTTCTGCCCACATTACCTGCGGTTACTTCATAGCCAACAATTTTACCTTCGGGATTGATGATGAACGTGCCTCGCTCCGCCAAACCGTCGGATTCAATGAGAACTTCAAAGTCCTTTGAAATTGCGTGAGTAGGGTCTGCAAGCATGGGATAGTTGATTTTTTTGATTCGCTCGGATGCATCGTGCCATGCTTTGTGAACAAAATGAGTATCGGTGGAAACAGAGTAAATCTCGCAGCCGACACTTCTGAAATCCTCGTATTTATTGGCTAAATCTTCAAGCTCGGTAGGGCAAATAAAGGTGAAATCGGCGGGGTAGAAAAAGAAAACGCTCCATTTGCCGAGAATATCATCCTTTGAAACTGTTTTAAACTCGTTTTCGTGAAATGCATAGGCTTTAAATTCGGAAACTTCTTTATTGATAATTGACATAGTAATACTCCTTTTGATTTGTTATGCCTTCCAAAGGCTGTGCAGGTTACAAAAGGCATAAACCGCCTTAACTTTGTCACCTTTTGATAAAGAGAAAGACACACGAGGTGATGCGTCAGAGTTTAGTTTTTTAAATTGAAGACCTTCCTCGCTTTCTACGCACACCCACTCAATATAGTGTTCGGAAGTCATAGGGTGTTCTGCCGCTCCGACGGAAACGGTCACGGTTTCTCCGTTCACGTTATAGACAGGCACGTGTTTTTCCTGTGCTCCGTCACTTGTGCCGGGAATAATTTCTTCCATTTCTTCACCGCAGCACTGTACGGGAATGCCGCTGTCTTTTACCATTGCAATTATATTTCCGCAATGATTACAAATAAAAAACCGAATTTTCAAAACTGTTCCTCCTTTCCGAATAAAAGTATGCCCTAAAACAATTAAATAAATTCAAAACAATGCGGTTATACTATGAACAGATTGGAAGTGAACAATATGGAAAACTTTTTTCGCAAGCCGCATATAAAAGGCTTTATTCCATATGCATTTGCAGCTTCTCTTGTTGGCATAGTTGGAGGGTTTACAGCTGTGCTTGGTCCGGCTTTTGTCAAGGATTTAAACCTTCCTTACAACAATACGACATGGACTGCGCTTGCTATGGCAATGTCAACTGCCGCTTTTGCTCCTGTTCTAGGTAAATTAGGGGATATGATAGGGCGAAGAGTATCCCTGTTAATCGGCATAGCCGTTTTTATGCTCGGCAATATTCTGACAGCGATTGCTAATTCGTTATTTTTTATGCTTATTGCCCGTTTTATTGTCGGTGTCGGAACAGCAGCCATTGCACCTGTTGTAATCTCATATATTGTCACAGAATTTCCTCCCGACAAAATTGCAAAAGGTTTTGCTCTTTATATGTTCATTTCCAGCGTTTCGGTGATCTTCGGACCGACTATCGGCGGATTGCTTATAAAATACTACGGCTGGCGCACTATGATATGGGTGTGTGTCGCAATCTCAGCAGTTGTCTTTCTGTTTTGTGCTTTGATAAAGGATAAAAAAGCATATGTGAGAAAAAAGATAAAGAAATTTGACGGTGTCGGCGCAGTATTCGTGCTGATTTTCTTTAGTCTGCTGCTTTGTGTACCGTCTTTCGGTCAGAATTTCGGTTGGCAATCCAAATTGTTTTTTGCAGTTCTGATTGCGGCTGTTATTTCGGGAATCGGACTGTATATATCAGAGAAAAAGGCAACAAATCCCATTCTGCAATGGGGCTTTATGAAAAGAAAAGCGTTTGTTCTTTCCGTGCTTGCTCTTTTTCTCACTCAGGGACTTATGCAGGCAAATATGACTAATCTTATCATTTTTGTAAATTATACTCAGCCGCAAAATTCTGTAATATCGGGATATGCAATTTCCATTATGTATGTTGGAATGTCTTTGGGTGCTGTTATTCTCGGACCTTTGGCTGACCGTTATGAGCCCAAAAAAGTGCTTGTCGGTTCATTAGCTCTTACTGGAATCGGCTGTGCCGTTATGCTTTTATTTTCTGCAAACACTTCACTTGCTTTGCTCGCTGCTTCATTGGGAATACTCGGATTTGGGCTTGGCGGAAACGGCACTATATTTATGAAGGTTGTTCTGTCGGGTGTCTCTCCCGAAACTTCGGGAGCGGGAACGGGAACATACGGACTTTTCCGTGACCTTGCCGCCCCGTTCGGAGTTGCCGTATTTGTACCAATGTTTACTAACAGGGCAGCAAATCTTATCGGTACAGGAACGACTGAAATTTCTGCTGCCGTAGATTCCATAAAATTACTTGCCACGGTTGAAACTGTATGTGTTGTAATCGGAATAATTACCGTACTTTTTCTACCTCAGATTTATAACAATAAAAAGGGAGCAAAAACATGAAATTAAAAGATAAAATTGCTTTAATCACCGCGTCCACCAGAGGTATTGGTCTGGCTTGCGTCAAAGCCTGCGCCAAAGAGGGTGCAACAGTATATATGGCAGCAAGAAATCTCGAACTTGCAAAAGAAGAAGCGGACAAGCTGATTTTTCAAGGCTATAATGTAAAATATGTTTATAATGATGCAAGTAAACCCGAGTCTTATATAACTATGACAGAAGATGTTATAAAGGATGCAGGCAGAATCGATGTTCTTATAAATAACTTCGGCACTTCAAATCCTGGCAAGGATCTTGACTTTTCAAACACTGATATCGATGATTTTCTTGGTACCGTAAATATAAACCTCAGAAGTGTATTTATGGCGAGTAAAGAAGCCGTTAAATATATGGCAAAGCAAGGCGGCGGAAGCATTGTGAATATTTCTTCCGTGGGAGGTCTTGTGCCCGATATTTCACAGGTTGCATACGGAACAAGCAAGGCGGCAATCAATTATCTAACCAAACTGATTGCAGTCCACGAATCAAAAAACAACATTCGCTGCAACGCAGTTCTTCCGGGAATGACCGCAACCGATGCCGTGCAGGAAAAGCTTTCCGAAGAATTCAGAGACTTATTTCTTCGTCATATACCTTTCAGCAGAATGGGTAAACCCGAAGAAATCGCAGCGGCGGCAGTTTATTTTGCAAGTGATGAATCTGCTTATACCACGGGGCAGATTTTAACTGTATCGGGCGGATTCGGTCTTGCAACACCACTATACGGCGATTTATCAGGTGAAACACACCGTAGATAGGCGATAATTAAAGCGCGGTGGCAAGGATTTCCTTATCACCGCTTTTGTTAGTTGTAAATCAGTTCCGTATTTACAATTTCTCTTACTCTTGCCTCAATATTATTCATATGTGCAACCCATTCTATTTGGTTTTGCTCTTTAAGTTGTTCTGTAATTCCCTCACTGACCTTCATCTGTTCTGCTATCTGAGAGAACATATCTGATGCTTGTTTATCAACCTCTGCAAGATGAGTCCACAATGTGCCGTTCATAAGCATAATGTTGAACTGTACTCGTTTGTGCTTAATAAGATAATCTTTGCGTTTTAATCCCCATACGCCGAGTGATTTGTTTGCTTCGGCAGGTAATGTGATATTAGGTATTCTGTAATCGCCAACCATTCTGTATGTGCCGCTGTTTTGCTCAAATGATGATTTATTCATAAACATATTCTCCTTTCAATCAGTAACAAAAGTGTTGTATGTGAATTTGGCACCGAGTCTGAAACCTGATATAAAACTGTCAAAGTTGCTTAAACTCAAAAACTCATTGTATGTATTTGCATGGTTAAGAAACAGTTCCTTATCATCTGCGTTCGGTTTTTCTGTGAGCAGTTCTTCTTTTTCGGTAAGTGCATTCAATTTTTTGCTTAACTTACTGGACAGTTCGGAATTCAAATCCTGCGGTTCAATGTTTCCATAGTAAAAATCTTCAATAAAATTAGACATTGTATAATCCTCCGTTTGAATAATTGATATTCAAACTCTTTAAAGCATTACGGAAGGATGAGAATATGTTTGTTACTGCCGAAAGTTATTGTTTTTTTGTAAATCCCTTATGAACATCCGCACCAAAAGATGATAATCCGAACCCTCTCCTTAAGATTGGAGATGCGTTCGGATTTTTCTTTTTTACGGTATTACAGAATGTGAAATCGGAGATGGAATTTGTAGTGTCAGTACAATTTGTGGCAATTCAGTTGATTGAAATTTTAAAATAAAAAATTATTCTTTTTTTACATTTTTATTGCAATTTATTTAATAGTATGATATATTTATAATAAAATATTGTAGAATGTGGATGTGTTTTTTGTTGAGAATATTCTGAAAAAATCAATATCTGTTTTGCTCGTTACGGTATTGGAGTTTTGTTCTGCACCGTTATCGGGATTTGTTGGGCTTGAATTGCCGTCATTGGACGAACTTTTCGGAGTAAAAGCAGAAGCGGCAACAAGCGTAACATGCGGTGATAATCTTACCTGGACACTTAATAAAGCAACAGGTGTCCTCAACATTAGCGGTACAGGTGAAATGTATGATTGGGAATATGGTATACACCTTGGTACAGCTATTGCTCAAGTATAAAATCCGTATCAATCGGCGATGGTGTAACAAGCATAAGTGATAAGGTGTTCTATCGTTGTTTTGCACTTACTGACGTTTATTACCATGGAACCGAAAGATTGTGGAATGAAATATCAATTGGTGCTTCCAATGAAGAATTGTTAGATGCAAGAATTTATTTTTTACTTGTTGAAGTAACATGGAACGTTGACGGAGAAACGACGTTTGTTACCGGTGAACCCGGAGGTGCTATAGTTCCTCCTGCTGACCCGGTAAAAGAATGCTATACATTTGTTGGCTGGACAACTGCTGTTCCTAAAACCGTACCCGAAACCGATTCAACATTTAAAGCAGTATTCATTGTAAATTCATACACTGTAAAATGGATAGTTGACGGAAACTTATCAGCAGAAACTTACGAATACGGCAGTGAAATAATTCCTCCTGTCAAACCTCAGAAGGACGGATATTATTTTGCAGGATGGAAACCCGCAATACCGTCAGAAATGCCTGCAAAGAACATGACATTTACCGCTAAATTTGCAGACTATGATTTAAGCAAAATCAATGTAACAATTGCAACACCCGAAACAAGAACAGTTTCGTACAGAGAATCAATTGTACTTTATGCAAGCGTAAACAATCTTCCGGAAGGCGCAAGAATCAAGTGGACTGCAGACAGCAACGATGTATCGCTTAAAGCATCAAAGGACGGAAGAAGCTGTACTGTAACCTCGGTTTCAAACGGAAACGTTGTAATTACCGCTTATGTCGTTGACGCAAACGGAAATGTAATCACAAATGAAAACGGTTCACGTATTTCCGGCAGTGAAGGCATAACATCTAAAGTAACCCTCTGGCCATTAATTGTTTATGCATTCAAGCAGATTTTTACAGGCAAGTCGTTTCTGGAATTAATTTTTAAAGACTTGTTTAAATGATTTAATTGTAAAAATTTAAAAATTGTCCCAGTACAGCGGATTGTGTGGGTTGCAATTTAAGGAAACTTATGATATAATTAAAATGTTAAAGTGTCCGATATAAGGAGGAGTAAAAAAGTGGTAGCAAAATACGAGAACCCTGTTTTAACTTACATTAAAGATTACAGGAAAACAGAGTAAAGACTATTTCGTTATAACTATTGATTTGCTAGAACAAAAAGGAGAATAAAGAATGAACAATTCATTAAAAAAACGTTTGTTAGCATTTTGCGTTGCGTTATTGATGCTTATTCCTGTTATTC
>CALAQQ010000146.1 GCA_937888485.1 uncultured Clostridia bacterium | reverse complement strand
TCAGAGGCATCATTTCGAAGCTCGATTACATAAGCTCGCTCGGTGTTGACGTCATCTGGCTCTCGCCTGTATATAAGAGTCCGAACGACGATAACGGTTACGATATATCCGACTATAAGGATATTCAGCCGGAGTTCGGAACCATGGCTGATTTTGACCAGCTTCTTTATGAGGCAAAGTCTATGGTGGAGCCGGGTGGCTGGATGCAGTATGCGGAAAATGAGCTGCCGTTTTCTCAGTCCTGGGCAAACAATTATATGCGGCTGTACAAGGAATATGGCAGCGAGCAGCTTTCTGTTTTCGGAAATTCCCAGGCGACTGCGAAACTGTCTCCCACCCAGGCGCTGGAGCTGCTTGCTCTGCCTGCCCAGGAGCGGGAGGAGTTTCTTGCAGAGAATGATGTGGAGAATATGTCCACCCGGGAGCTGCACCAGGCTATCAAAGAGAGGGACGATGCGATCCGTGCCCAGGAAGCAGAAGAAGCCGCCCGGGTAGAAGCGGAGAAGGCAGCCAGTGAAGCCGAGAGAAAGTTGGGCGTTGCCCGGGAGCGGGCGGACAGGCTTCAGAGTGATTTGGAGACAGCGCAGGCTGCCCAAACCGCTGCCTCTGCAGAGGTGGAAAAGCTGAAGGGTCAGGTGGCAAAAGCC
Organism: uncultured Clostridia bacterium; assembly: GCA_937888485.1. Lineage (GTDB taxonomy): Bacteria > Bacillota > Clostridia > Oscillospirales > Acutalibacteraceae > CAG-177. Next base: position 9,694 of record CALAQQ010000146.1, on the reverse strand, counting down.
AAGGAGAAAGAAAAGGCAGCCAAAGAGGCCCTTGCAAAAGCCAAAGAAAAGAAGCTCCGCATTGAAGATGCTCTTGCAGCAACAAAGGCAGCAGTTGAAGAAGGCTGCGTTGCAGGCGGCGGTGTTGCTCTCCTCAACACAATCGATGATGTTAAGGCTCTTATCGAAGCAACAGACGATGCAGATGAAAAGACCGGCATCAAGATTGTTCTCAAGGCACTTGAAGAACCCGTTCGTCAGATTGCCGCTAACGCAGGTCTTGAAGGCTCTGTTATCGTTAACGCAATTGTTTCATCAAAGAAGGTTGGCTACGGCTATAACTTTGCATCGGATAAGTATTGCGATATGGCAAAGGCGGGCATTCTTGACCCCACAAAGGTAACACGTTCTGCACTCCAGAACGCAGCTTCGGTTGCAGCGATGGTTCTTACAACAGAGAGCCTTGTTACCGATAAACCCGACCCCGCAGCAGATGCAGCTCAGGCAGCAGCAATGGCAGCACAGGGCGGCGGTATGTATTAAATAACGCCTTGCGTAGAAAAAATATGGCTTGCACAGAAAACTGTGCAAGCCTTTTTGTTTAATCAAGTTCAAACTGACCCGTATAAAGCTGATAGTATTTGCCTTTCTGCTCAATGAGGTCTTCGTGGTTGCCTCTTTCGATGATTTCGCCATGTTCAAGAACCATAATTGCATCGGAATTGCGTACGGTTGAAAGTCGGTGAGCGATAACAAATACCGTTCTGCCTTCCATGAGCTTATCCATGCCTTTTTCAATGAGGCGTTCCGTTCTTGTATCGATTGAGCTTGTTGCCTCGTCAAGAATAAGAACGGGCGGGTCTGCAACTGCGGCTCTTGCGATTGCAAGGAGCTGTCTCTGACCCTGCGAGAGATTTGCGCCGTCACCGGTTATCATGGTGTCATAGCCCTCGGGTAGTCTTGTTATGAACGAATCGGCGTTTGCAAGCTTTGCGGCGGCGATGATTTCTTCATCCGTTGCATCAAGCTTGCCGTAAGCAATGTTATCTCTGACCGTTCCCGTAAACAAGTGTGTATCCTGGAGCACCATTGCCATTGAACGGCGGAGCTCAGCTTTTTTGATTTTTTTGATGTTTATGCCGTCGTAGGTAATCTTGCCTTCGTTGACATCATAGAAACGGTTGATAAGATTTGTGATTGTTGTTTTGCCTGCGCCCGTTGAACCGACGAATGCGATTTTCTGACCGGGCATTGCATAGAGCGAAACGTTTTTGAGAACGGTCTTTTTGCCGTCGTAACTGAATGTTACATCGTGGAAACGGACATCGCCTTTCCATTCCGTATAGGTCAGAGTGCCGTCGCTGTGAGGATGCTTCCATGCCCAGATACCTGTTCTTTCTTCGCATTCGGTGATGCTTCCGTCGGGATTTTTCTTTGCGTTGACAAGCGTTACATAGCCGTCATCTTCCTCAACGGGTGTATCGATGATTTCAAAGATACGCTCTGCACCTGCAAGTGCAGCGATAATGTTGTTGAACTGCTGTGAAATCTGGGTTATCGGCTGGAAAAACTGTCTTGTATAAAGAAGGAAAGTCATGAGTGCACCGACTGAAAGACCCCAGAACGATTCTTTGGGAACAGTCATGATAACAATCGAACCGATTGTTGCCGAAGCGGCATAGGTGAGGTAAGAAATGTTACCCATTATCGGCATAAGAATACTCGCATAGGTGTGGGCATTTGTTGCGGCGTTGCGGAGATTACCGTTGATTTCCGCAAAATCTTTTTTTGCCGAATTCTCGTGGCAGAAAACCTTTACAACTTTCAGACCCTCAATGAATTCTTCAATATAACCGTTGACTTCGCCGACACATTTCTGCTGTGCCCTGAAATAATGTGCACTCTTTTTACCGAGTATTTTGATAACAAAAAACGCAACAATGAGAAGAACGATAACGAGTATGGTCAGCAAGGGGCTGTAATATGCCATCATTGCGAATGTGCCGATAACGGTTACCGATGACGAAATAAGCTGAACAATGCTCTGGCTTATGCATTCACGAAGCACATCGGTGTCGTTTGTATATCGGCTCATGAGCTCGCCGTGGGTGTGGGTGTCGAAAAAGCTGATGGGCAAATCCATCATGTGGTTAAAAAGGTCGCGTCTTATAATGTTTAGGGTCTTTTGTGCAACCTGAAGCATGATTCTTGAATACGCATACGAGGAGATAAGACCGAAGCTGTAAATGAATGCAAGGAAAATGAGGATTTTGACAAGGGGAGCAAGAAGCTCTGCGGTGATTTCCGAGCCGATTAGCGGCATGAGGATGTCATCGGTTATTGTTTCGACAAACGCGGTGCCGATGATTCCCGCAAGGGAGCTTATTAACACAAATACGGCAACGAGGAAAAGGAGAGCTTTCGATTTTCCGAGATAACCCAGAAGTCTTGAGAAGGTCGCTTTTGTGTTTTTCGGTTTCTGGAATTTGTTGCCCTGAGAAGGAGGTGCGGATTTTTTTGATTTGCGAGCCATTATTCTTTTCCTCCTTCCTGCTGTGATTTATAAACTTCGGTATAGATTTTGTTTGTGCCGAGAAGCTCTTCGTGAGTGCCGACTGCGTTGATTTTTCCGTCGTCAAGGACAATGATTTTATCGGCATGCTGAACGGAGCTTATTCTCTGTGCAACGATGAGGGTTGTTATATCGCCGAGGCTTGCCTTGAAGCCTTCGCGGATTTTTGCATCCGTTGCAGTGTCAACGGCGCTTGTGCTGTCGTCAAGAATGAGAACCTTCGGAGTTTTGAGAAGCGCTCTTGCGATGCAGAGTCGCTGTTTCTGACCACCCGAAAGATTGACACCGCCCTGACCGAGCTCGGTTTTGTAGCCGTCGGGGAAAGCAGAAACAAAATCGTGAGCCTGAGCAATTTTGCAGGCGTTGATGATTTCCTCTTCGGTTGCGTTTTCGTTGCCCCAACGGAGATTATCTTCGATTGTGCCCGTGAAAAGAAGATTCACCTGGAGAACCATTGCAACGGCATCGCGAAGATTTTTGAGGGTATAATCCGAAACGGGTCTTCCGCCTACCTTGACAACGCCTTCGGTTACATCGTAGAGCCTCGGAATCATCTGAACGAGGGTGGTTTTTGCCGAACCCGTACCGCCGATAATGCCGATGGTTTCGCCCGATTTAATGCTGAGATTGATTTTGTCAATAACATTTTTCTGTCCATTTTTCTTGTATTTGAAGCAGACATTTTCCATTTCGATGTTGCCGTTTTCAACGGTGAGAGAGGGATCTGCAAGATTATCGTTGATATCGGGAACTTCTGCAATAACCTCGCCGATTCTTATGAATGATGCCCTTGCCATTGTTGCCATAACAAAAATCATGGATATCATCATGAGCGACATGAGAATCATGTTGACATAGGTAAGGAAGGCTGTTAATTCGGAAACTGCCATTGTACCGTTAATAACAAGCTTGCTTCCGAACCAGAGAATGGAAATGATACAGCCGTAAACCGTCATTTGCATAATCGGTCCTGAAAGAATAACGAGTTTTTCCGCAAAGATTGATGCATCACGGAGTTCATCGTTGGATGCACTGAACTTGTCTTTTTCGTGTTTTGCTCTTACAAAAGCCTTGACAACTCTTGCACCGATGAGTGTTTCTTGAATGGAAGCGTTGAGACCGTCATATTTCTTCATGAGCTTATTGAATCTCGGAAGTGCAAGACTTCCGATAAGACCGAGAAGAATGAGCATTATCGGTGCCGCAACCGCAAAAACAACTGCGAGCTCGGTATTGATTGTTTTGGCTTTTGAGAATGCCATGACAAGCATAATCGGTGAACGCACGAACATTCTGATGACCATTGTGTAACCCATCTGAATGGTGTTGACGTCGGTTGTCATTCGTGTAATCAGCGAAGGAGTGCTGAAACGGTCTATGTTTGCAAACGAGAAATCCTGAATTTTCGAAAAAATCGCATTTCTCAGGTTTGAACCGAAGCCCATGCCTGCCTTTGCGGCAACTCTTGCCGCACCTGCACCCGCTATGAGCGAAACGAGTGCCATAATGACCATTTTTCCGCCTTCAAGAAGAATGAATTCTGTGCCTGCACCGCCGAGAATTCCCTTATCCACCATGTCGGACATGACAAAGGGAATCTGTGTTTCCATATAGACCTCAACAATAATAAGCAGAGGACAGAGGACTGAAAGCAGACGGTAGCCCTTTGTTTGTTTAAGGAGTGTTTTAAACATTCTTATCATCTCCGTTTCTTTTTTTCATTATATCAATAACTTCTCTTTCGCTTATTCCCGAGGGAGAAAGATTATCTGCGATTTTTGAAAGCATATCGGAAAAAGCCGCTATTTCCTCATCGGAAAAACCGCTGAACATAACCTTGTCTATTCTTTCGCATTCCGACCTGCCTGCAAGACGCACCTCGTTGCCTTTTTTTGTAAGACGGAGACGGTTGATGCGTCGGTCTTTTTCGTCTGATGTTTTTTCGATAAGTCCCGATTTGCTCATTCGTTTGAGACTTGTTGCGATTGAAGCTGTGGAAACTCCGAGAAAATCGGCAAGCTCTTTTTGCGAACAGTCACCATGTTCATTGAGATATTCGAGAATTTCGGGCTGACCCCTGTAGAGCTTTATTCCCGAAAGTGAGGATGAAATCGCATAACGGTGAAGCAAAGTTACCTTAACCATCTTTTTGACGGCTTCTTTGTATAAATTTGACACTTTTTCACCCTTTCTGTCAAAATTGTTAAGCGTTTAACAATTAATCGGTTAACAGTTTGATATTTTAAATCCTCTTAACCAAAAAGTCAAGAGGATTATATTATATTTATTACATTCTGATATCATTCAGCGATTTGAAAACATAGCTGTTTTTCCTTGCCCAATCGATGATATCTCCGAGGGCTTCGGCGTTATCGGGGGAAACGGAATGGAGCAAAATAATCGCACCGGGATGAAGTCTTGCGGTTACGGTGTCGAAGGCATACTGACCGCCTTTGACATCGTTCACATCCCAGTCGGCATATGCACATGACCAGAAAACCGATGTTTTGCCGAGAGAATCGACAAGTTCAAGCGCATTTTCGTTGTATGCTCCTTCGGGGAAACGGAAAAAGTCGGACGAATAACCGAAGTTTTCGATGAGATAGTTGTCACAGCCGAGGATTTCGTCTGCCATTCTCTGCCTTGAAATTTTGGTGAAATCGGGATGTTTTACGGAATGATTGCCGACGATATGCCCTTCATCAATCATTCTTCTGATAAGGTCGGGCGATGATTTGATATGATCGAGAGTGCAGAAAAATGCGGCGGGCACATTCTTTTCTTTCAGAGTGTCAAGAACTTTGCCCGTGCAGCCGTTTTCCCAGCCGCAGTCGAAGGTAAGATACAGCACTTTTTCTGACGATTTTGTATCGTAGCATATAGCTCTGTATCCCGTCGATTCAAAGAACTTCTGTGCCGACACGGATATTTCGTGCGGTTTTCCGTTTTTTGCAACACCGTAGCTGTGTTCACGTCTTTGAGTGGGAATGCCTCTTGAGTTGTCGGGGTCGTTTACGGAAAAAGAACCGGAAGCAACGGTTGTGATTCTTGTAATAAGGGTTGTCACGGCTTTTGCTGAGGTTGTCGATGACTGCATAATCGTAGTCTCGCTTGTCTCGTCGCGTTTGTCCTCAACCGAGACGGGCGCATTTACGCCTGTATCTTCAGGACTGTATTTTATTGAGCATGCGGTGAGCATTATAAAAACCAGTGATAAGATAATAATTTTTTTCATGTCAGACACCTTGTTTTATATTTATTTATCGGTTATAGTATAACCTGTGCGGAGCAAAAAATAAAGAAAAAATATTTTTTCAAATTTTATGCAACAAAAAATGACATTTGCGACACTAATGTTATGAGAGTAATAAGGAGGGTTATTTTGAGCGCTCAAATCAAAGAACTCGTTACCTTGGCGAAAAGCGGAGACGCCGAAGCGTTCGGTGAATTGTATGAACTCTACTACAAGGATATGTATTGTTATGCCTGCTATGTAACAGGCAGCGAATCTCTTGCACAGGACGCTGTATCGGACGCTGTTTTATCCGCTTTCCGGCAAATTAAAACTCTCAAGAAGGCAGAAGCGTTTAAAGGATGGCTCTTTAAAATACTTTGTGCTGCCTGTAAAAGATATTATACGGATGAACAAAAAAGAAAAGCATTGGTTTATCTTGATGACGAAGATGCAGGACATTCCGAACCCGTAAGCTTTGAAAGTATTGAAATTTCCGTGGAGCTTAAAAAGGCTTTGGAAACTCTTTCGGCGGAAGAAAGAGAGATAGTTCTGCTCAGTGTATTGGGGGACTATAAAAGTCACGAGATAGCGGACATGCTTGATTATCCGTCGTCAACAGTGCGCTCCAAGCTCAAGCGTTCGCTTGAAAAACTGAGAAAAGCACTCGGCGACGAGAACTGATGGAAGGAGGAACGTATGATGAATGATAAGCAGATGCTTGATATGCTCAGAAATGAGTTTGAAAAAAGCTCTGAGAGTGCTCAGATACCTCTCAGACTGCAGAAGGAAAGCATGGTTGCCATGCTGAAAAATGAAAATAAGAATGAAGACAATAAAACGGATTTTTCTGTTAAAACGGGAACAAACAAGACAATAATTGCTCTGCGCAAGTACGGTGCAGTAGCGGCGGTATTTGCGTTTATTCTGGTTGGCGCGATGTCCATGATGACGAGAACAATGTTAAGTACAAAAGTCGTAGAAATGGACGAAGGGGACATGTACTACAGCGACCATAAAGGTGCCGAACCTGTAAAAATGGCACAGAGTTATGAAGAACTCCGGGACTATGCAAAAGTAATTAAAAACGAAAAGAAAGCTGAACAGCCCGGAATGATTGTTCAGCCGTCTGAACCTCAGGGTGTTTCAATCCCCAATATCGGAGGAGAAGAAACACCGACAGTCAATATCGATAAAAATGTTGATGAACTTTACAAAGGCTATCAGAGTGTGGCTTCCGTTGAAAAGGTCGGAAATGAAAGCTCCGGAAATGTTGAAAACCCTTATCCTGTTAATAATACAACAAGCGGCTCGGATGTTATTCCCGTACAGAGTGACAATGATGCTGATATTGCAAGAATCTACGGAAAATATCTGTATATATTGGCAACGAGTAAAAATGACAAAACAGGAAACCTGACTGAACAGATAAAGATAGTAAAAACCGTTTCTTCGGAAGGAATGGAAGAGGTTTCAACCATCACTCTTTCCGATGATGTTGCCGAAGGTTCGTTTGAAGACTGCGTAGAAATTCGTGTTAAGGATAATATTCTTATAGCTATTCTTAACAGAAAAGATTCTGATTCTGAAGTCAGAACAACGGCGATTTATTATGATCTGTCCAATCCCGAATCACCCAAAAAGATCCGTGAGCATACCCAGGACGGAAAATATCTTTTCTCGTCAATAAGCCGGAACAGTTTCAGCCTTGTTACGGATAAGCAGGTGGGAGAAACAGAATCAACCATCGTTCCGTCATTTACCGTTGGCGAAGAAACAACCAATCTCAGCACAGAAGAAATTTTCATCTCTGTCAAAGACCCCGAAGCCTCATTTGTGTTCATTACCGTAACCGATATGTCGGATTTAAATAAACAGGTCGGACGCCTTGCAATTCTCGGAAGCGGTAAACAGCTTTATTGCTTCGAAAGAGCCATTGCGGTGGCAAGAGTATTTGTTTCCGTAGAAGAAAACGGTGAAAAAACAAGCCGTAATCTTACGGAAATCTGCCGTTTCAATATCAACGGCTCATCGATTTCATTTGCGGGCACCTATGTTGTTGACGGTTCTCTTATCGGCGGTGTTTCCGTAAACGGTGAGAACGACCATATGGCGGTTGTGACATCTGTTTCGGATTCAAATAATCTCTATGTTTTTGATATGAACATGGAGTTTGTCAGCGGTTTGAAGCATATATTCAAAGGCAAGAAGGTTGATACGGTAAGATTCATAGGGCATGATTGCTGTCTTACATCGGGAGAAGAAACCATGATAATCAAACTGGAGTCTCCCAAATTCCCGAAGAATGCAGGAACGGTTCCGTCAGAACTCTTTACGGGCAATCTCTATGAGATTTCGGAATCAAGACTTCTCGGTATAAAAACAGATTCGTCAGGAAATACGGTTTTACGTCTGATTGATGCAAGCAATCCTCAAAACCTTTCGGGCGTATCGGAATATGTGATTGACAGTAGTTATAAAGTTCTTTCAGCCTCGGATTCACGTAATGTCATGATTGCTCCCGACAAGGGAATCATCGGTGTTTTTGTACTGGCAAGTGACACTGAAACAGGTGTAAAGTATCCTGCCTATATGATTTTTAAAGTTACAGACGGAGAAATCGCTTTCGCCGGTGTATGCCGTCACGACGATGCTTATGTAAGCGATACGGCTGTAAGCGCGATTTATAACAACGGCGTGATTTATACCGTTTCGGGAGAAAAAGTGGCTGCATTCTCGGCTGATGATTTCAGTGAAATTTCGAGTTGCGAAATAAGATAAAAGAGCTTTCACCTGCCCTTTGAGTTTTAATAAGGACTTTCGGATGGATGGGACAGGTGGATTCTCATAAATGCCGTATTCTTTGGGGAAAGAATACGGCAGGGGACAAAAGATGCAGTGGAGACGGAGTACATCGGCACAATGTACTCCGTCGAAGCATCTTATAAATCGTCTGCGTCCTGAATCGGGCGCAAATCGTCGTAAGGTGTACCGGTGTAGCTCCCGAGAACATCGGCACGGATGTCTTCTTCGGCATCATATCCCCGGTTGGTTTTCTCTTTCGAAAAATGCCACTGAGCCTTGTTCTTGCTTTTTTTGTCGGTAAAAATAAAGGACATATTCATTGCTCCTTTCATATATTGCTTTTGTATTTTTACCGTTATAATCCCGAAAATACAACCGCATATCAAACATGATGTGTTTTTCACTGGACTGATTGGTAAATATAGTGACTTGACAAAAAGCGGTTTTGTGTGTAAAATTATAAGAGTATTCAGAATAGGTCAGAAGGCACAAAACAAAATCAATTAAAAAGGATGGTAATTAAAAATGAAAAAGACAGTATCCATGATGCTTGCAATTCTTGTTGCAGCAATCACAGTTTGCACTTTTGCTACATCAGCATTCGCAAATCCCGAAATCACAGTTCCCTCAGATGACAGATTCAATCCTGTTACAACAACCAAGGCAACTACAACAGCTTCTCCCACAACAGCTGCAACTACAACAGCTGCTCCCACAACAGCAGCTACTACAACAGCAGCTCCCACAACAGCAGCTACTACAACAGCTGCTCCCACAACAGAAGATGAAGTTGTAACACGTGATCCCAACTATACAGTTATCGACGAAGGTACAACAAAGGCTCCCACAACAGCAAAGCCTGCAACAACCAAGCCCGCTCCCAATGTTTCAGATTTTCCCGACACAGGCAGCGGCAGTGTAACTCCCATAATCGCTCTCCTTGCTCTTGCGGCAGGTGCAGTTGCAGTTGTTAAGACAAAGAAGGACAACTAATTAATTACATTATTATATGATTAAAGCCCTCATTGCGAGGGCTTTTTCTTTTTGCCCGAAAAACTAAACACACGGAAGAGTTGAGAAGAAGGATAAAAATAAGCGAAAAAAAG
>CALAQQ010000145.1 GCA_937888485.1 uncultured Clostridia bacterium | reverse complement strand
CGCATCAGAAGATGCGGAGGGCTTCTTTTTTCCAAAACCCATATCAAATATTGATATCATTTCATAAAGTCAAAAATTTTATTGACTTTTTGACGAAGTAGTGCTACAATAAAAAAAGGTAACCTATCCGAAAGGAAAAAGAAAGCAATCAGAAAGGATTACATGATATGGCAACACCAATTATTATGCCGCGTCAGGGTCAGAGTGTTGAATCCTGTATCATCACGGCGTGGAACAAAAAGGTCGGCGACACGGTTGAAAAGGGCGATATCCTCTTCTCCTACGAAACCGACAAATCATCCTTCGACGAGCCCGCTCCCGAAAGCGGCGTTCTCCTCGCAATTTTCAGAGAAGAAGGCGACGACGTCCCCTGTCTCGAAAACGTTTGCGTTATCGGTAAGCCGAATGCAGGTAAGTCCTCGCTTATAAATAAAATCCTCGGCACAGACCGCTTGATTGTTTCCTCAATGGCAGGCACGACAAGAGATGCAATAGATACCCGCTTTGAAAACGAGTACGGCAAGTATAATTTGATAGATACCGCAGGCATAAGACGCCAAAGCAAGATTGACGATAAAATTGAAAAATACAGCGTACTTCGTGCTAAAATGGCTATTGAACGGGCTGACGTATGCGTTATTATGATTGACGCAACCGAAGGCTTTACCGAGCAGGATTCAAAGGTTGCGGGAATTGCTCACGAAATGGGCAAGGCCTGCATTATAGCGGTCAATAAGTGGGATGCCGTTGAAAAAGACGGAAAAACCATGGACAGCATGAGAAAACAGCTCATGAAAGATTTTTCGTTTATGTCCTATGCCCCCATTATATTTATTTCTGCAAAAGAAAAAATCAGACTTGACCGTCTTTTTGAGCTTATCAAGTTTGTTGACACACAGAACGCAATGCGTATTTCAACAGGTAAACTCAACGATGTTCTTGCGGATGCAACTGCAAGAGTTCAGCCTCCCACAGACAAGGGCAAGCGTCTTAAGATTTACTACATGACCCAGGCTTCAACAAGACCGCCGACATTCGTATGCTTTGTCAATAACGCAGAGCTTTTCCACTACAGCTATCAGCGTTATCTCGATAATCAGATAAGATCAACCTTCGGTCTTGAAGGAACGCCCACAAGAATGGTAATCCGTGAAAGAGAGTCAAACAAGAAATGATAGTTCTCGGAATTGACCCCGGCTATGCGATAGTCGGTTACGGCGTTATTGAATATCATAATAACCATTTCAAGGTTCTCGATTTCGGTGCGATAACCACCGATGCTCATACCCCTTTCAATGAACGCCTTGAAAGGATATATAATTGTGCCTGCATGCTTATCGACAGATATCATCCCGATGCCATGGCGATTGAAAAGCTCTTTTTCAACACCAACCAGAAAACGGCGATTGATGTTGCGCAGGCGAGAGGCGTTCTTGTGCTTGCGGCGCAGCAGGCGAAAATGCCGATTTTTGAATATACGCCTCTTCAGGTGAAGCAGAGCGTTGTCGGTTACGGCAGGGCGGAGAAAAAGCAGGTTCAGGAAATGACGAGAGTTATGCTGAATCTTGAGAAAATCCCAAAGCCCGATGATGCTGCCGATGCCCTTGCCATGGCGATATGCCATTGCCACAGTGCAGGTTCTTTAATCGGTTCACTTCGTTCAAGATTGTAATAAAATAACCAAGGAGCTTAATATGTTTTACAGCTTAACGGGAAAAATAGTTTATGCCGATGAGAGCAGTGTTGCTCTTGATTGCGGCGGAGTAGCATTCAGACTCTACACAACTCTCAATACTCTTAAAAAGTGTGCCGACATCGGTCAGACACAGACTCTTTTCACACATCTCAACGTGCGTGAAGATGCGCTCGACCTTTTCGGCTTTGCGGATAAAAGTGAGCTTGACTGCTTTAAAATGCTGACCAATGTTTCGGGCGTAGGTCCCAAAGCGGGTCTTGCAATCCTTTCACAGCTTACTCCCGATATGCTTGCGGTCAGTGTTGCGGGCGGAGATATAAAGGCGATAACCGCCGCACAGGGTGTAGGTCCGAAAATTGCGCAGAGAATTGTTCTCGAGCTTAAGGGCAAGCTTGATATTTTTGCATCAACATCAGAGACGATGGGCAATATCGCCGCCGCACAGAAAGCAACTGTCAGTTATGCGGGCGAAGATGCCGTCAATGCACTTGTTATGCTCGGTTACAGCCGTTCCGAAGCAAGCATAGCTGTCGGAAAACTTGACGGCAACCTTTCAACGGAAGAAATGATAAAGCAGGCTCTCAAACAGCTTG